>JANOWV010000690.1:0-3055 GCA_031418075.1 Actinomycetes bacterium | reverse complement strand
CGCCCAGGTCTGCCCGCCGTGATAGGCGAGCACTGCCAGCACGGCGAACGCCCTGATGCCGTCGAGGGCGGGGAGGTAGCGCATCCGACCGCCGCTCATGCGCGCATCAGGGTATCGGGCACGCTGGGCCGATCGGGGTCGGGTGCCGTCGGTGGGCACCCCTGATCGGGTCCCGTCATCGCCTCCCTTCATCGGGGCTTCATGCCGGGCGTGAGAGCATCGGGCGATGCGGGTGCTGGTGGTGGAAGACGATGCGGCGCTGGGCGACGTGCTCGAGCGTGGACTCCGAGAGGAGGGCCATGCCGTGGATCTCGAACGCACCATGACGGGCGCCGACCTCGCCCTGAGCGTCTCGGACTACGACCTCGTGATCCTCGACCTGGGCCTTCCCGACGGCGACGGCCTGACGCTCTGTGCCCGACTCCGATCGGCCGGGACACCCGCACGTGTTCTGGTGCTCACGGCCCGCGACACGCTCGCCGACACGGTGAGCGGCCTGGATGCTGGTGCCGACGACTACCTCACGAAGCCGTTCGACTTCGCCGAGCTCGCGGCGCGCGTGCGGGCGCTCTTACGCCGTCCGCCGACGGAGGACGCTCCTGTCGTCACGGTCGGACTCATGCGGCTCGACGCGGCGGCCCACCGGGTGTGGCGGGATGACGTCCTCATCCCGTTGACCCCACGGGAGTTCGCCCTCCTCCACTACCTGGTCTCCCGACGGGGCGCGGCGGTTCGCCGCACAGACCTGTTGGAGCACGTCTGGGATGCCCACTACGACGGGGTGTCGAATGTGGTCGACGTGCACGTGGCGAGCCTCCGTCGCAAGCTCCCCGATGTGATCGAGACCATCCGCGGCGTCGGCTACCGGGTCGACGGATGACCATCCGGCGTGCGGGGAACCGGCGTGCGACGAATCTCGGTCGGGTCCGCTTCCGCCTCACCCTCACCTTCGCGTTGGTCTCGGCGGTCTCGGTGGCCGTCCTTGCGTTCTTCGCTGTGACGCTTGGCGTGCGCCAGATCGACGGGCAGGCCGAACGCGACCTCCAGGGCGACGTCGCGTTCATCGTGGGGACGTTCGACGAGACCGACCCGCCGACGGACCTGTTCGACACGTGGCTCGTCGACGCCCGGGCGGACGTGGTGACCGAGCTCGGGCCCACCGATCTCGAACCGCCGACGCTGTCGCTCGGGAAGGATGTCGTCCGCTTCGGTCCGCTCAGCGAGCGCTACATGCAGGGTGGCGACGACTACCTCTTGTTCGCACAGCGGGTCCCCGGCCAGGCGCGGCGTGCAATCGTCGCGGCGTCGTGGCTCGGCCCGTACCAGGACGATGCCGACAATCTCCGTCGCGACGTGACGCTGATCTCGATCGCGGTCGTGTTGTTCACGTCGCTCGCCGGTTGGCTGCTCGCAGGTCGGTCGCTGCGACCGGCACGCCGGTCGCTCGAGCAGCAGCGCGACTTCATGGCGAACGCCGCGCACGAGCTGCGGACGCCGATCGCAGTCATCCAGGCTTCGGCGAGCCAGGCGCTGCGACGCCCTCGTGAGGAGGCCGACTATGTGCGCTCCTTGTCGGAGATCCAGGCAGCAGCCGTGCGAGCCGGTACGAGCATCTCGGACATGCTCGACCTCGCGCGCCTCGAGGCCGGTCAGGCGATGCCGCGTCGAGTCCCGATGCGCCTGGATCTCCTGGCAGAGGAGGTCGCCGCGGCGACGAGCACCGATGCCACCGCGGTGACTGTCGACGCGCTTGAGCCGGTGGTCGTCGACGCCGACGACTCGCTTCTCCGCCAAGCGATCGAGAACGTGGTGCACAACGCGGCGCGACGCGCGCAGCACATCGAGCTGCGCGTGCGGCTCGCGAAGCGCGAAGCGATCGTCGAGATCCACGACGACGGCCCAGGATTCGAGCCGGAGCTGCTGCCGGGCGTGTTCGAGCGGTGGGCGCAGGGGAGCGGCCGGGCCGATCGGCAGGGTGCAGGAATCGGCCTCTCGATCGTGGCGACGATCATGACGGCCCACGGAGGTACGGCCACCGCTGCGAACGGCCCGAGTGGCGGTGCCGTGGTGACGTTGCGCTTCCCGAGCACGGTGCGGAAGTGACCGCCGAGTAGGGGCGTACGCTGAAGAGCAGTGTTCTTCGACGGATTCGTGCACCAGCTGCCCGACATCGACCCGGCCGAGACCCAGGAATGGCTCGACTCGCTCGACGCGGTGACCGACGTCCACGGTCGCAGTCGCGCCCGCTACCTCCTCGCGCGGCTCCTCGAACGCGCGCGCGAGCAGGGCGTCGGCGTCCCCGCGATGGTCACCACCGACTACATCAACACCATCCCTCCGGAGCACGAGCCGTGGTTCCCGGGCGACGAGGAGCTCGAGCGCAAGATCCGGGCCGGTATCCGCTGGAACGCGATGGCGATGGTCGATCGGGCGAACCACCGGTTCGACGGGCTCGGCGGACACCTCTCCACCTTCGCGTCGGCCGCGGCGCTCTACGACGTCGGCTTCAACCACTTCTGGCACGGCAAGTCTGACGGGCGCTCTGGCGACCAGATCTTCGTGCAGGGCCATGCGGCACCCGGGATCTACGCGCGTGCGTTCCTCGAGGGGCGCCTCACTGAGGACCACCTCGACCGGTTCCGTCGCGAGGTGTTCGGCGGCGGGCTCCCGAGCTACCCGCACCCGCGACGCATGCCCGACTTCTGGGAGTTCCCGACCGTCTCGATGGGGCTCGGGCCGATGAACGCGATCTACCAGGCCCGTTTCAACCGCTATCTCCTGAACCGCCAGATCGCCGACACGAGCGACAGCCGGGTCTGGTGCTTCGTCGGCGACGGTGAGATGGACGAGCCCGAGGCGATGGCCGGCCTGTCGATCGCAGCTCGCGAACAGCTCGACAACCTCGTCTTCGTCGTGAACTGCAACCTCCAGCGCCTCGACGGGCCGGTGCGCGGCAACGGCAAGATCGTCCAGGAGCTCGAAGCCGTGTTCCGTGGCGCGGGCTGGAACGTCGTCAAGGTGGTCTGGGGCCGCGGCTGGGATCCGCTCCTCGCGA
>JANOWV010000689.1:0-1779 GCA_031418075.1 Actinomycetes bacterium | reverse complement strand
GCCTGATCGCCGTCGTGATGACCGTACGTGTCGTTGATCGCCTTGAACTCGTCG
Organism: Actinomycetes bacterium; assembly: GCA_031418075.1. Taxonomy (GTDB): domain Bacteria; phylum Actinomycetota; class Acidimicrobiia; order IMCC26256; family PALSA-555; genus DASUAO01. The sequence continues at coordinate 1,725 of JANOWV010000689.1, read as the reverse complement.
AGGTCGAGAAGCAGGACCCCGATGCTCACGCCGTCGGGACGTCGAGCGAGCGAGGCGTCGATCTCGCGGACGAGCTGCACGCGGTTCGCGAGCCCAGTGAGCGGGTCGTGGAGTGAGTCGTGCTCCTTCTCCGCCGCCTCGCGTCGCAGGGCGTCGATGAGCCGTCCGTTCTCGAGCGAGACGCTCGCGTGCTCCGCGAGCGTCTCGAGGAGCCGGACGTCATCAGCGTCGAACGGACGGGAGCCTGCGGGGCGGTTGGCCACCATCAGGATCCCTGAGATGCCGTCGTCCCCGTGGAGGGGCGCGACCACGCCACTGTCGATGCCACGTTCGGCGAGATGCGCGCCGAGCCGCGATCCCTGGTTCGAAGATGTGAGGACGAAGCCGGAATCGCGAGCGACAGCCAGCGCCCACACGAGGTCCGCGGGATCGACGCTCGCCGCGGTGATCGCTTGCGCACCGGTGTCGTCGCTCACGACACGCAACAGGCCTTCCCCCGTGCGTCGACCCAGCAGCACTACCTCGGCATGCGATGCTCCCGTTGCACTCCGAGCTTCACGCAGCACCACGTCGACGACCGAGTCGACCTCCAGGGTGCGCGCAACCTGCTCGGTGAAGTCGGCAACGACCGCCAGGCCCTGGTACCGCTTTCGCAACGACGCGTACGCGCGGTAGGCGAAGACGATCACCGCCGCGACTACGACGAGGAGCAGCGCAGCCGCCGGGTCCCGCCACGCGACCACCACCGCGACCAGCGCGAGGCTCGTCCCGGCAAGGGAGGCGGCGATCCCGATCCCCGCCGACCACCACGACCCGATCGAGATCCGTCGGTCGTCGAGTTGGGCGCAGAACCGTCGGACGACCGCCGAGATCGCGTCGGCCGCGAGGACGCCGGCGCCGGCGGCCATCCAGCCTCGCGCCGCGATCGCGGAGCCGTCACCCAGGATCACCCGGAAGACGGCGATCGCGACCATCGCCGTCGCGAGCGCAACCAAGATCCGCACCGGCCCGGTCGGTCGGACGAGGCGCCGGTACACGAGGAGCGCGAACAAGATGCCGACGACACGAGCGATGAGAAGCCCGGGCGGTGACACGAAGTAGAGGCCGATCACCAGGGGCAGCTGCGCGAGCGAGACCGACGAGACCTGCCAGCGGTCCTGCAGGGAGAGCACGAGCACATCGGTCACCGCGAAGAGGGCCGCCAACCAGACGATGTCGACGCGAACCGGCGCGGGTACTCGGGCGCCGGGAACTCCGCCCCCGGTGGCCAGCGCGAGGACCACGATGCCGAGCCCGCCGAGGACCACCAGCACCTGCGGCCACGTGGCCGCGCCCGTACGATCCGCCCCCTTACGCATAGAGTGATGGTACAACCACTCTCCGCAGTTTCTCAAGTGCCACACACTTGCCGCGGGCCCGTCGGGACCCACGTATTCAATGCACACCGGGAAGTTGTATTTTTGCCGGCGGATGAGCAGCAGCACCTCCTTCAGCGGGGTATCGCCCTGCCCAAACGGCATCTCCCGACCCTGATTCTTCTGACGGTCCTTGACATGAACGTTCGTGATTCTGGCGTGATGCTGCTGGAGATACGCAAGCGGATCGTGACCACTGGCAAAGAAATGGCCCACATCCAGGTTCACCCAGATGTTCTTCGAAATCGCCATAGCCTGGGCAAAGTCGTCCGGCCCGGTCGTGTGGTTGTGGAGCGCTACGACAACGTTG
>JANOWV010000688.1:0-16343 GCA_031418075.1 Actinomycetes bacterium | reverse complement strand
CACCCCGGTGATCCTGCTCACCGACGGATACCTGGCCAACGGGGCCGAGCCGTGGCTGTTGCCCGACGTCGAGGCGCTCCCCGACATCTCGGTGCCGTTCGCCACCGAGCCGAACCACACCGACGCCGACGGCAACCCTGAGTACTGGCCGTACCTGCGTGATGAGGAGACGCTCGCGCGTCCCTGGGCGATTCCCGGGACGCCCGGGCTCGCGCACCGCATCGGTGGGATCGAGAAAGAGGACGGGTCCGGCAACGTCAACTACGACCCGGCGAACCACGAGCACATGGTCCACCTGCGGGCACAGAAGATCGCCGGCATCGCCCGCGACATCCCCGAGGTCGCGGTCGACGACCCCGGCGGCGCGGAGCTCCTCGTGCTCGGGTGGGGGAGCACATGGGGTGTCGCGCAGCAGGCGGTACGCCAGGCACGTGATCGCGGGATGCAGGTCGCCCACGCCCACCTGCGCCACCTCAACCCGTTCCCGGCCAACCTCGGCGAAGTGATCGGCCGCTACGAGCGCGTGCTGATCCCCGAGATGAACCTCGGCCAACTGTCGCGGCTCGTGCGCGCCGAGTTCCTCGTCGACGCCCGAAGCCTCACGAAGGTTCAAGGCCTGCCGTTCCGCGCCTCGGAGATCGAGGCTGCGATCGAGGAGATGGTGAAGTGAGCGATGCAACCGGTGGGACGGCAGTCAGCCTGACCCGCAAGGACTTCCAGACCGACCAGGAGGTCCGATGGTGTCCCGGATGCGGCGACTACTCGATCCTCGCCGCGGTGCAGCTGCTCTTCGCCGAGCTGGGGCTCGCGACCGAGAACCAGGTGTTCGTCTCCGGGATCGGCTGCGCAGCGCGTTTCCCCTACTACATGAACGTCTACGGGCTGCACAGCATCCATGGACGCGCGCCGGCGATCGCGACGGGAGTCGCGCTCGCGCGTCCCGACCTCGACGTCTGGGTCGTGGGTGGTGACGGCGACATGTTGTCGATCGGTGGAAACCACCTGATCCACGCGCTGCGCCGCAACGTGAACCTCAACATCTTGATGTTCAACAACGAGATCTACGGTCTCACCAAGGGCCAGTACTCCCCGACGAGCGAGGTCGGCAAGGTCACCAAGTCGTCGCCGTTCGGATCACTCGACACGCCGTTCAATCCGCTGTCGCTCGCGCTGGGAGCGGAGGCCACCTTCGTCGCCCGGACCCACGACATGGACCGCAAGCACATGATGTCTGCGATGCGACGTGGGTACGAGCACCAGGGTGCGTCCTTCGTCGAGGTGTACCAGAACTGCAACATCTTCAACGACGGCGCGTTCGGCGCGCTCACGGCCAAGGATGCACGCGCCGAGATGATCATCGACCTCCACCACGGCGAGCCGATCCGCTTCGGAGCCGAGTCCCAGCACGGTGTCGTCCTCAATGCCTTCGGCGAGTGCGAGATCGTGGCAGTTGCCGACGTCGACGAATCGACGCTCGTGGTGCACGACGAGCACCGTGAGGACCCGGCGCTCGCCTTCGCCCTCACCCGGCTGGCATCGGGGCCGACGACGCCGACGCCGATGGGGGTGCTGCGCGACGTCGAACGCCCGGTCTACGACATCGAGGTGCAGCGTCAGCTCGCCACCGCGTCGGAACGCACGGGACCCGGCGACCTGGCTGCGCTGCTGGGCTCCGGCGCAACGTGGGAAGTCGTCTGAGGCTCAGGCCTCGTCGAGCAGCCGGAACACCATCCCGGTTCGCGGCTTCGGCGCGAAGAACGTCGTCTTCTCCGGCATGCGCTCGCCGGCGTCAGCGGCGGCTCGGATGTCGGACACGGTGACGCCCCGTAAGAGGATCGCCGCGTCACCGGTGCCATCGCGGACCAACCTTGCGACGTCGTGGGCGTCATCACGGTACGCGAGCGTCGCACCATCGAGCGCCGGGCGCACTGCGACGTCGAACCGGGCCGCATCCACGGCGTGCAGGCAGGTGGGGAGCGCGGCGAGGGCCGCTCCGACCTGTTCGGGAAGGGGACGTAGCGTCGCGAGCCCATCACGATCGACGAGCCCGAGTACCGCCTCCTCCTGCATCGTCGCAAGCAGGCGGTCGACACCCTCGGCGTCGTTCGGCCCGAGCGCTACCACGTCGCAGGTTGCGGCGAGGGCGCTCCGGAGGTCGTTCGGCGCGCCGTGGACCAGTCGGTGGATCGGGTGCACCGCGAGCTGCTCGTCGGTGAGCTCGACGACCAGCGTCATGATCCCGTCGACGCCGGGCGCGCCCATCTCCTCGCGCCGATAGTTGCAGGCGGTCTCGAAGCGGTGATGTCCGTCGGCCAGCACCGCGGGGGTTCGTGCGATGCACGCGCGGATCGCTTCGATCGTGGCGGGGTCATCGATGACGCCGAGCTCGTGGCGGACTCCTTCGTCGTCGACCGCGACGTGCGGACGGTCGATGGGCTGGAGCATCGACGTGAGGCCGTCGGAGAGTGAGAGCGCCCAGATGGGATCGAGGTTGGCTCTGGTGGCGCGGAGGAGCGCGAGGCGGTCACTGCGCGCCTTGGGGAGTGTGCGTTCGTGCGGGAGGATGTCGCCCTCACCGGGACGGTCCGGGAGTCCGAGCGCGCCGAGCACTCCGAGGGTGTGCAACGGGTGGGCCGCGTCGTCAGGTGTCGACATGGCGTAGACGTAGAGCGCAGCCGTGGCCTCCGTCGCGAGGACCCCGGTGTCGCGCCACGCCGTGAGTGTCGCGGCCGCCGCGCCGTAGGCATCCAGATCGGCGCTTGGCTGCGGGAGGATGAGCCGAACCGCGTTGTGCGGGTCGCGCGCTTCCAGGGCGACGCGCTCGTGGTCGTCGATGACGTCGTAGGGGGGAGCGATCACCGCATCCAGCACGGCATCGTCGGTGTATCGGACACCGCGGAACGGGAGCAGGTCGGGCACGAGTCCACTTTCCTGGTCGTCGGGGCTAGTCGTCGGGAGGCGGTCGTCGGGGCTGGTCGTCGAGAGCTGGTCGCGGGCGGGGGAGCCCGGCGATTCTCGCATACGGTCCTCGCGTGGCTTCCGACCGACGGCTCGACCGACTGGCCGAACCGGTGGCCGAACCGGTGGCCGAAGCGCCGGTCGTGTGCTGTGACCTCGACGGGGTCGTGTGGCGCGGCACCGACACGGTGCCGGGCGCGGCCGCGGCCATCGAGCAGTTGCGCGCCGCCGGACTCCGGGTCGGGTTCGTCTCCAACAACTCCAACGATCCGATTGATGCCGTCGTCAAGAGGCTCGGCGATCACGGGATCATGGCCAACCCCGAAGAAGTGCTCACCAGCGCCCTCGCGGCCGCGGGACTGCTGGCCGGAGCCCTCCCGGCTGGTGCCCGAGTCCTCGCCTGTGGCGGTCCGGGGGTCCACGAAGCGCTGCGCGATGCGGGGTTCACGGTCGTGGACCGTCCGCCCGCCGCGGCCGTGGTGGTCGGCCTCCATCGGGACTTCGACTTCCAACGTCTCGCACTCGCGTCTGAGGCGGTTCGATCGGGTGCGCGCTTCATCGCGACCAACCTCGATCCCACGTTCCCGATCCCCGGTGGACTGCTCCCGGGGGCCGGCGCGATCGTCGCCGCGGTGGCGGCCGCCGGGGGGCGCGCGCCGGAAGTGGCGGGCAAGCCGGCGCCGGCGATGGTCGACCTCGTGCGCTCGCACCTCGGGGCATCCGGCGTGGTCGTGGGCGACCGGCCGAGCACCGATGGGGCACTGGCCGCAGCGCTGGGGTGGCCGTTCGCATTGGTGCTCTCGGGGGTCACCGGGAACCCGGTCCCGCCAGGTGGCGAGGCGGTCCCCACACCCCCTCCGCCGTTCGTCGCGACCGACCTCGGCGAGGTGGCGCCTCAGCTCGTCGCGGCGCTGCAGGGAACGGACCGGCCGGGTGCGTAACCTTGTCGGCGTCCCTAGGAGTGCTCCCGTGACACCATCCTCACCGCGCCGAAGCGAACCCGACGTCGGTCCTACCGACGTCCGGTACCGCTGAACCGTGCGCCGACGCCTCGACGTCGAGCTCGTCCGTCGCGGGTTCACAGAGTCCCGGTCGCGCGCCGTCGAGGCGATCGAGGCCGGTCGCGTGCTGGTGGGGAACGGTCCGGTGACGAGCCCCGCCCGCCAGGTGGGCGATGACGAGGCCATCTCGCTCATGGGCGCGCCACCGCCGTTCGTGTCACGCGGCGGCGAGAAGCTGGATGCCGCGTTGGTGGCCCTCGCCGTTGCACCTTCGGGCTTGCGCACCCTCGACGCAGGTGCGTCCACGGGTGGCTTCACGGACTGCCTCCTGCAACGTGGCGCTGCCCACGTCGCCGCCGTCGATGTGGGCCGGGCGCAGCTCGACTGGCGGCTCCGCGAGGACCCGAGGGTCACGGTCCTCGAACGGTGCAACGTCCGCCATCTCGACGCCGAGGCGATCGACGGCAAGGTCCCGCTTGCCGTTGCCGACCTCTCGTTCATCTCGTTGCTCACGGTCGCGCCTGCGCTGGAACGCTGCACGACTCCCGACGCCGATCTCGTCCTGCTCGTGAAGCCCCAGTTCGAGGCGGGACGCGGCCGCGTGGGCCGCCGTGGCGTCGTGCGCGATCCCGAGGTGCATCGGGACGTCCTCGCGGGCGTTGCTCGCGGGCTCGACGAGGCCGGACTCCCCGTGGTGCGCGCGGTCGCGTCGACGCTCCTCGGACCAGAGGGGAACCGGGAGTTCTTCTTCCACGTCCGCCGTGGGGAACGAGCCACCGATCCGGCACTCCTCGCCGATGTCGCCGGGGATCCATCGTGAAGGGGAGCGAAGCCGCGGTACCGCGGCCACGGGTGGTCGCGCTCTTCCCGCACGACGATCGGCCGCTTGCCGCCGATCTGGCCCGACGTTGCGCCGAGTCGCTCTCGACCCACGGGGTAGAGGTGCGGCTCCTCCCTGCCGACGCGCACGCCGTCGGCCTCGCCACACTCGCGACCGAGGCACCGGCCCTCCTCGATGGCCTCGACGTCGCGATCTCACTCGGTGGTGACGGCACCATGCTTCGCACGGTCGCCGCCGTCTACGAGTCCGACGCGGCGGTGCTCGGCGTGAACGTCGGCCAGCTGGGCTACCTCACCGAGGTCGAGCCGGTCGATCTCGACGCTTCCCTCGAACGAGTGGTGACCGGGGAGTACGAGGTCGAGGAGCGCATGGTCCTGCAGGTCGACGTGACCTCAGCCGGCGACGCCGGGGGCCGATGGTGGGGTCTCAACGAAGCCGGGATCGACAAGGAGCAACCGGGGCGGCTCGTGCGCCTTTCGGTGTCGATCAACCGCGCCTTCTTCACCACCTATGCGGCCGACGGAGTGATCGTCGCCACTCCCACCGGTTCGACCGCCTACTCGTTCTCGGCTGGCGGCCCGATCGTCTCGCCGCGGCATCGATGCCTGCTCCTGACCCCGGTCGCGCCGCACATGCTGTTCGATCGGTCGCTGGTGCTCGATGCCGACGAGGAGGTCGCATTCACCGTCACCGACGGCCGCGCGGTCGTCCTCACCGTCGACGGACGGGAGCTCGGGTGCCTCGTCACCGGCGACGAGGTCGTCTGCACCGCCGGTGCGAAGTCGGCACGTATCGTGACGTTCGGACCCCGCGACTTCCACCAGATCCTCAAGGCCAAGTTCGGGTTGGAGGACCGCTGACCATGCTGCACGAGTTGCACGTGACCGATCTCGGGATCGTCGACGACCTCACGGTGCTGTTGGGGCCGGGCCTCACCGCGATCACCGGTGAGACGGGCGCAGGGAAGACACTGCTGGTGGAGGCGGTCGACCTCCTCCTCGGTGGGCGTGCCGACGCGGGATTCGTGCGAGCCGGTGCCATCGAAGCGCGCGTCGAAGGGCGGTTCGAGCAGTCGGACGGTCGGGAGATCGTGCTCGCACGCGTCGTGCCCCTCGACGGCCGCAGCCGCGCGTACATCGACGGTCGCCTGGTCACGGTGGGCGAGCTCGCCGGCGTTGGCGGACGGCTCGTGGACCTCCACGGACAGCACGCACACCAGTCGCTCCTCGCGCCGGCCGTGCAGCGTTCTGCTCTCGACCGTTTCGCCGGCCCCTCCGCACTCGAGCCGCTTGCCACCCTCCGGGCTGCCCGCCAGGAGGTGGCAGAGCTCGACCTCGAGCTCGCGTCCCTCGGTGGCGACACCCGGGCCCGGGTGCGCGAGATCGACCTCCTGCGGTTCCAGATCGGCGAGATCGAGGAGGCCGGTATCGAGGACGCCGGCGAGGACGTGACACTCGAAGCCGAGGAGGCCCTCCTGGCCGACGCGACTGCGCATCGCGAGGCGATCAACGCGGCGTTCGCGGCGCTCGACGGCACGGCGATCGACGGGCTCGGAACGGCCGTGACCGCGCTCGGGGGACGGCCACCGCTTGCTGCGATCGAAGCGCGTCTGCGATCGGCCCAAGCCGAGCTGACCGATCTCGAGCGGGATCTCCGGCTCCTCGCCGAGCAGATCGTGGAGGATCCCGACCGGGTCGAGATGGTCCGGGCGCGGCGGCGACTGCTGCGCGAGCTCTGCCGAAAGTACGGCGAGACGCTCGCCGACGTGCTCGAGTTCGCGGCAGAGGCCGGTCGTCGGCTCGCCGAGCTCGATGGCTACGAGGCCCGGGCCGCCGAGCTCGAGGCCAACCGCACCGGCGCGCAGGCGCGCGTCGACCAGAGCGCCGCCGCGCTGTCGCGGGCACGGGCCGAAGCTGCCCCTCGACTGTCCGAGGCCGTCGGTCGCCACTTCGCCGACCTCGCGATGGCTGCCGCGACGGTCACGGTCGACGTCCAACCCGGACCCGAGGGAGACGACGGTGCCGACGCCGTCTCCTACCTCCTCGCCGCCAATGTGGGTGAGGCACCGAAGCTGCTCGCCAAGGCCGCGTCGGGGGGCGAGCTGGCCCGGGCGATGCTCGCCCTTCGTCTGGTGCTGAGCGAAGCGCCGCCGACGCTGGTCTTCGACGAGGTCGACGCAGGAATCGGTGGCGAAGCCGGGAGCGCGGTCGGTCGACTGCTCGCCGATCTGGGTGCCCGCCACCAAGTGCTGTGCGTCACGCACCTCGCTCAGGTCGCGGCCCATGCCGACGCACAGGTCGTCGTGGAGAAGCGCGAGGAGGCGGGACGGACGGTCGCCAGCGCTACACCGGTCCAGGGGGGCACCCGCCTCGCGGAGCTCTCGAGGATGCTCGCTGGAGTCGACTCCGAACGGGCGCGACGTCACGCCGAGGAGCTCCTGGAGCGGGCCGCACGGTGATGCGCATGCGCGCGCGGAGGCGCAAGGAAGAGGGTGCAGGCGCGATCGTCGGAGTCGCACGAGTCGATCGTCGGACCAAGGACCTGGTGAAGCGAATCGCCCCCGGTGAGATCGCCGTCATCGACCACGAGGACGTCGACCGGGTCGCGGGCGATGGGCTCGTCGAGGCCGGTGTCGTCGCAGTGGTGAACGCGAGCGCGTCGGTCTCCGGTCGCTATCCGAATCTGGGGCCGATCCGGATCCTCCGGGCGGGGATCCCGATCGTCGATCGGGTGGGTTCCGACACGCTCACGACCATCCGCGACGGAGACACCATCCGGATCGACGGCGGTGAGGTCTCGCGCAACGGCACTCGCTGCGCGCTGGGGGAGCGCCTGGAGGTCGCATCGGTCGAGCAGGCGATGGAGGCGGCGCGCGCCAACATCGGCGCCGAGCTCGAGCGTTTCGCCGAGAACACGCTCGAGTCCATGCGCGAGGAGGCGAAGATCACCTTCGACCCGCTCGTGCTCCCCGAGCTGCACACGAAGTTCGCCGGACGTCACGCACTCGTCGTGGTTCGTGGGCATGACTACAAGAGCGACCTCGCAGCGCTCCGTCCCTACGTCCGTCAGTACGAACCGGTGCTCATCGGCGTCGACGGTGGGGCCGACGCGCTGCTCGAACACGGCTTGAAACCCGATGTGATCATCGGCGACTTCGACTCCGTCTCGGCCCATGCCCTCTCGACGGCGCAGGACCTCATCCACCATGTGCATCCCGATGGACGCGCCCCTGGTCGCGAGGAGCTGCATGCGTTCGGTGTCGACTATCGCGAGTTCGTCGCGGAGGGGACGAGCGAGGATGTCGCGATGCTCCTCGCGTACGAAGCCGGCGCGACCCTCATCGTGGCGGTCGGTACCCACGCGACGATGGTCGAGTTCCTCGACAAGGGCCGGAAGGGCATGGCATCGACCTTTCTCACCCGCCTCCGGCTCGGGCCGATGCTGGTCGATGCCAAGGGTGTGAATCGGCTCTACGAGGGTCGGGTGCGACGGCGGGACTGGCTGCTCCTCGTAGGCTCGGCGCTCGTGGTCATCGCCGTCGTCGTCGTCGTCTCGGAACCGGTCCGGACGCTGCTCGACGGGGTGCGCCTGACCTTGCGTGACCTCTGGCTGTCGATCACCGGATAGACCCGCCCCATGATCAACTTCCGCTTCCACCTCGTCTCTCTCGTCGCGGTCTTCCTCGCGCTCGCGGTCGGGATCGTGATGGGGTACGGGGTGCTCGGACAGCCCACGATCGAGGGCCTCCAGAACCGCATCGACACCGTGGAAGCGAACGCGAACGCGCAGCGCGAAGAGAACCAGAACCTCGCGGGCGAACTCGATCGTGCCGAGAGTGCGATCGAAGAGAGCGCACCGTTCTCCGTCACGGGTCGGCTCACCAACGCCGCGCCGATGCTCGTCGCCATCCGGGGGGTCGACACCGCATCGCTCGAACGAGTGGTGCGACTGGCCAGGACGGCCGGTGGCGAGGTGCCCGGCATCCTGTGGCTCGAGCCCCGGCTCGCGCTCTCCAACCGCGAGGAAAAGGTGGCCCTCGCGTCCTTGCTCCGGCTTCCCTCGAACACCAAGGCGCCGGACCTCCGGGCTGCGGTGTGGCGGGTCTTGGCGGCCCGGCTCGCGACCGGCGCCCCGGTGTCGAACGGCAATCAAGCCGAAGACCCGCTCGGAGCGCTCGTGACCGCCGGGTTCGTGTCGCTCGAGGGCGTCGACGGGGATGCACCGTCGGTTGCCGACATCGCCGCGACCGGGGTAGTTCTCGCCGTCGCTCGGGGTGCGTCCCTTGGCGCGCAGAGCACGGTGGAAGGATTCGCGACCGCGGCTGTCGAGCAGCGACTCGCACTCGTGGTCTCGCTCGCCGAGTCGGGCGATGCCGATCGAGACCAGATCCTGGCGCCGGTGCGCGACAACGACTCGCTCGGGACCCAGGTTGCGACCGTCGATGACCTCGAAGCCGAGATGGGCGTCGTCGCGACGGTGCTCGCGCTCGCCGACCTCGGTCACGGCGTGGTCGGCCACTACGGGGTGAGCTCGGGCGCCGACCGTCTCCTCCCGGTGTGGACCCGAACGTGACGGAGCCCGCGTCAGTCGCGCGGGCGGCGGCGGGCATGGGCATCGCGACGGCGGTCTCGCGCGGCATCGGCTTCGCCCGAATCCTCGTCATCGCGGCCGTGCTCGGCACCACGTTCCTCGGGAACGCGTACCAGTCCTCGAACGCGGTCGGGAACGTGCTCTTCGAGCTCCTCGCCGCGGGTGCGCTCTCCGCCGTCCTGGTCCCGACCTTCGTGGAGCACCTCGACCGCGGTGATGTCGCAGAGGCCGAGCGGCTCGCCGGTCGCATCCTCGGCGTCGCCCTGATCGCCCTCGGCGTCGTCGCTCTGGTCGGGATCCTCGCGGCGCCACTCATCGCCCGGGTGCTCACGGCGGGCGTCGCGAACCCCGCGGTGGCCGAACAGCAACGTTCCCTGTCGACGTTCCTGCTGCGCTTCGTCGTCCCCCAGGTCCTGCTCTACGCGGTAGGTGCAGTGTCCGTGGCGGTCCTGTACGCCAAGCGCCGTCTGGCGGTGACCGCGATGGCTCCGATCGGGCTCACGGTCGTAGTGGTCGTCGCGATGGGCCTGTTCCGCGCCGTCGCCGGGCCGCATCCCGGTCTCGTTCTCGAGTTCGGGGAGAAGCTGATCCTGGCGCTCGGTGCGACGCTCGGCGTCGCGGCGTTCGTGGGGGTTCCGATCGTCGCACTCCGCCGCAGCGGCTTCCGCCTCGTCCCGCGTCTCGGCGTGCGTGATCCGGCGGTCGGCCGTGTCTTGCGGCTCTCCGGATGGGCGGTGTTCCAGCACTCGATGATCGGTCTGCTCCTGCTCGCGGCGATCATCGTGGGGAACACGGTCGAAGGTGGGACGATCGCGTACCAGGTCGCCTGGGTGTTCTTCCTTGCGCCCTACGCCGTACTCGCGCAGCCGGTGCACACGGCGATCCTTCCCGACCTCTCGCGGCAGGCCGGCGACCCGAATCACTTCGCTTCGTCGCTTCGCTGGGCCCTCGACAGCATGGCCGTCCTCATCGTGCCCGTTGCCGCGACGCTTGTCGCGCTCGCGCTTCCCATCATGCGGGTTGCCGCATTCGGACAGGCGACGCGTGCCGGTGGGGTAGGACTGCTCGCGGCCGGTCTCGCAGCGCTCGCCATCGGCTTGTACACCTACAGCGCGTTCCTGCTCTTCGCCCGCGCGTACTACGCACTCGGGGACAGCCGGGTGCCGGCATTGACTGCGCTCGCCTCGGCGGTGGTCGGCATCACCGTCATGGTCATCGGCGGATCGTTGACGTCGGGTCGGACGACGGTTGCCGTCCTCGGCTTCGGCCACACCGTCGCCTACGCGTTTGGCGCGCTGGTGCTATGGATCGGGCTCGCTCGTCGCACGGGACACCTGGTCGTCCCGAAGTCGCTCGGTCGATCGACATTGGTGGCCGCGCCCGTCGCAACCGCAATGTGGCTGGCGTTCCGAATCCTCGAACCCGTCGGAAGGCTGGCTACCCTCGCCGAGCTCGTGGGGATCGTCTTGCTGGGCGGCATCGCCTACGTCGTCGCGCTGCGCGCACTCGGCGGCGTGCCGAGCCTGCATCCCGCCCTCCCGGCTGCGCAGAGGAAGAGCGTCGCCGCACCCAAAACCCCGGGCTCAGGTACCCCGGACTCAGGTACCCCGGACTCGGGCACCTTCGGACCGACCACAGGAGGGACGCCACCATGATCGCTGCCACCATGACCGCTCCCATCGCCGCAACCCAGGAACGCCATCTGAGGATCGCTGACCGATGATGGGGGGAGCAACCGGGCGCCGGCGCCGGCGATGTGCACTGCCGTGTCTGGTCGCGCTCGCCGTCCCCCTCGGCGTCGCAGCATTCCTGGGCTCCGCGCTCACCGGAGGCGCGCGGGCCGATGCCGGCACCGACACACCCGTGCGACGCGTGCTCGTCTTCTCTCTCCCACACGTGACGTGGGCCGACCTCGACCGCTTCGACCTCCCCGCGATCAACGGGTTCCTCGACAGTGCCGCGATCGCAGGACTCACGACGCGCGCCGACACGCGCGCGACCAAACTCGCTGACGGGTACCTCACCCTCGGCTCCGGAACCCGCACAGTCGGTGAACCGCAGACCGACGGCGACGTGCTCAGTGTGCACGAGCCGTTCGGCGCGAACAGCGCCGGCGAGGTGTTCGCCCAGCGCACCGGGCGCGTCGTGACGCACGGCATCGTCGCCCTGGCGATGCCAAGGGTGGTGGAGACGAACCTCTCGCTCCTGTACGACTCCGAGCCCGGTGCTCTTGCTGTGGCGCTCCGCGACGCCGGGATCAGTCGCGCGGTCGTCGCGAACGGCGATGGCCGTCAGCCCGACTCGCCTCCGAGTCCGACGGCCTCGGTGCTGCGTCGTCAAGCCGGTCTTGCTCTCGTCGATCCGAAGGGGCGCATCCCGCACGGTCGGGTCGACGACGGACTGCTCGAAGCGGACCCGAATGCGCCGTTCGGGGTTCGGACCAACCTCGACGCGATGACCAACGCGTTTGCGTCGACGTGGGACGCCTCGCGGTCGGTGGTCCTGGTGGAAGCGTCGGATCTCGTGCGTGCGGACGTGTACCGCGTCTACTCGACCCCTGTACACCGAGATGTCATGCTCCGGCGCGCGCTGACCCGAAGCGACAAGCTGTTCGCTCGGCTCCTCGCCGACGTCGATCCTCGTACCGACGCCGTGGTCCTGGTCGGTCCGGCCCACGCCACCCGCGAGATCAGCCTCACGGTCCTGGGCGTGCAGGCGCCCAAGGTCGAGGCGGGGCTGCTGCGTTCGGCGACGACGCGTCGAGCTGGCTTCGTGCAGCTGATCGACGTGGCGCCGACGATCCTGGACCTCCTCGGCGTCGAGCGGCCGACGTCCATGGAAGGGCGACCGGTCGAGGTCGGCACGACCGGGGGGACGGCGCGCGATCGTCGCGACCTGATCGTGCATGCGGCTGAAGCTGCGGAGTTCCGGGACCGGGTCGTCGGACCCGTCCAGGCCGCGGCGGTCATCTTCTCGGCCGCGCTCCTCCTCGGCGTGATGGCCCTGTTCGGTGGTGGTCGACTCCTCGGTGACGATCGCCGTCGACGATGGCGTCCACATCTCGGCACGGGCGCGCTGTGCGTCCTCGGTTTCGTCGCCGCGGTGTTCCTCGGTCGAGCCGTGCCGCTGCACAAGCTCGGGATCATCGGCTTCTGGACCTTCCATGTCATCGTCGCAATCGGCCTCGGTCTCGTGTATCGGAGGGTGGGCCGAACGCGTCCCATCGACGGGCTGCTCGTGGCGTTGGCGGTCCCTGCTGTTGTCCTCCTCGGCGACGTGCTGGTGGGTACGCCGCTCCAGTTCAACAATCCCCTCGGATACTCGCCGACGGTCGCCGGGCGATTCATCGGGTTCAGCAACCCCGCGTACGCCGCGGTCGCCGCGTGCGTGGTTCTCGGTGCGCCGTTCCTCGCGGCTCGCCTCCAACATCGCCGGGGGAAGCGTGCACCCGCCGGGGGCATCGCCGATGCCTCAGCCGCTTGGATCCCGATAGCGATCTTCGGTGTCGTCATCGTCCTCGACGGCGCACCGTTCTGGGGATCCGACGTCGGCGGGATCCTGTCGATGGTCCCGGCCTTCGCGATCACCGCGCTCCTCATCGCCGGGATCCGGATCCGCTTCCGGACGGTTGCCTGGTGCATCATCGGGCTCACGGTCGCGGTGACCGGCTTCACCGCCCTCGACCTGTCTCGACCCGCCCAACGGCGTACGCACCTCGGACGCCTTGCGGAACGCATCGATGAGCGTGGGATCGGGGACTTCTTCGTCGTGGTGCAGCGCAAGCTCGGCGACAACCTGGGCTCGTTGCGAAACTCGATCTGGGGGTTCATGCTCCTCATCGTCTTGGTGCTGGCCGTATGGCTCTTCCAGCGCGCCCCGCGGCGTTTCCCCGACCTCGTGCGACGACTCCCTGCCGTGCGTGTCGCCACGATCGGGTTCGCGATCGTCGCGACCCTCGGCTATCTGCTGAACGACTCGGGGGTCGCGATCCCCGGTGTGATGCTCGTGATCGCGCTGGCGTCGCTCATCTGGCTGCTCGTCAGGTTCGATCCGGAGACGAGCGAGCCCGAACCGCCCGACCCCGAGAAGCGTCGGTCTGGGGCCGCTGCCGCCGGGAGCACCGGTCGTGGCCGCACGCGCGCGGCGGCTGCCCGACGGTGACCGTCGTCCTCGGCCTCGCGGTCGGTGCCCTCACGGTCCTGCTGCTGAAGGTCGGGGCGCGCCCGATGCTCACCTCGAAGGTGCTGGCGAGAGAGAACTACCGCGGCGTGCGCCTTCCGACCAGTGGCGGCATCCTCATCGTCGTGGCGGTCCTCGTCATCGAGGCGGGCCGGGCGGTCATCGGTTCGCTGGGCGTCGGGAGTGATCCGGGACTCACGGTCGAGCGCAGCGAGGTGCTGTTCGCCGTGTTCGGCTTCGGCCTGCTCGGCCTGATCGATGATCTCCTCGGCGACGGCAGCGCCCGCGGCTTCCGAGGGCACGTGCGAGCGCTGTTCCGTGGTGAGATCACCACCGGGTTCCTCAAGCTCTTCGGGGGGGCGGGTGTCGCGGTCGTGCTCGTGGCAACCCCGGGGTTCGCCACCGGACGGCGTCTCCTCGTCGACGCGGTGCTGATTGCGCTCGCAGCGAATCTCGGCAACCTGCTCGATCGGGCTCCGGGGCGCACGATCAAGGCGGCGGTGATCGCCTACGTCCCACTCGCGATCCTCCTCGGCGACGGTGCCGTCGGCATCGCGATCGCTCCCGCCATGGGAGCTGCGTTCGCGTTGATGCCCGACGACATGGGCGAACGGCTGATGCTCGGCGACGCCGGCGCCAACGTGATCGGCGCGACGCTCGGTCTCGGCGTGGTGCTCGGCCGGGGTGAAGTGACGCGTGTGACCGCGCTCGTCGCGCTCATCGTGGCGAACATCGCCGCGGAGCTTGTCTCCTTCAGCGCCATCATCGACCGGGTCGTACCGTTGCGCTGGCTGGATCGGATCGGGCGGCGCACTCAGGCGTCGGGTGGTGCGCAGTCCGAGCGCTCGTAGAGGACGCGCTCGGATGTCCCGTCGAGGCGGGCCGTGATCTCGAAGCCGGAATCCTCCAGCCTCGACGGCAGGCCGGGGAGGCTGCCGAGCCGTTCCCGCGACCAGATGAGCACCGCGCAGACCGCGTTCGAGTCGGCGGCGCGCCCGACGACGGCGAGTGTGAGCTGACCCTGCTGGAATCGCTTCTTCGAGACGTCGACGAAGTTCGGGGGAACGCGTCGCTCGGCTCGCCAGGCGAACCCGGGATCGTCGCTGATCACGAGTGCGTTGGACGGCAGGGTTCGCAAGCGCTCGACGATCGCGGCCTCGGGAGTCGGATACGCGTTGGGCCAGGCGATGTCGCGGACGTTGCCGAACCACCACGGCGTGAGCGCGATGCACAACGCGGCAACGACCCGCCATGAGGGAACGCCGAGCAGGACGGTCGCGAGTGCCAGCGGTACGACGACCTGGGCCACGTGGGGTCGCCACATCGTCGGTTCGATGACCAAGAACACGGCCTGGAGACCGAGCCAGGGGAGCACGATCCAACGAGCCGAGGCACCGATGACGTCCGGGGCACTCGGTGCTCCTGGCGCCACGGGCGACCCACCCCGACGGGACCGAGTCCACCGCCATGCGAGCGCAACGAGGCCCATGATCACCGCAAGGACCAGGAACGGATCGCGCTCCGCGAGCGTCTGGAGCAGGGTCGTGAAGTTCCCGCCGTAGCTGCGGAGCCGTTCGGAGTCCTGGTGATACGCCACGGACTGGTCCCAGACCCGCTGGGGCCCCCACGGCACGACCGTCGCGACGAGGACGACGACCGCGGACGCGACCGCGGTGCCCAGGGCTCGGATCCCCGCCCGCCTCGGCACCCAGCGGCCCGGAGCGAGGCCGAGCAGGAGGATCCCCACCGGGATCGCGGCCGGCACCACGATGAGCTTGATGCACACGGCCGCACCCATGGCCACGCCGGCTGCGATCGCCCGGGCGGTCGAGGGAC
The DNA here is from genome assembly GCA_031418075.1 of Actinomycetes bacterium. Lineage (GTDB taxonomy): Bacteria > Actinomycetota > Acidimicrobiia > IMCC26256 > PALSA-555 > DASUAO01. The sequence continues at coordinate 938 of JANOWV010000688.1, read as the reverse complement.
GGGCGCGGAAGCGCAAAGAGAGCGCCACGGCACAGAGTGCCAGCGCCAGCGCCGGACCGTCACCGCTCAGCGGTGCGGTCACGTAGAGCAACGACCCGCTCGTCGCGACGAGGACCGCCGCGAGGACCGCCGCGGTTCGTGTACCCAGATGACGACCGATTGCGTACGTCGCCACCACCGCGATCGCTCCCGCAGCCACAGGGAGGAGGCGCGGCCCGTTGAGGCTCCGGAGCCCCACGACGTCGGCGACGGCCAACAGCGGGTAATAGAGCGGGCCCTGTGATGAGAACAAGTCGCGGAACGGGAGCTCACCGGCGCGCAGGCCGAGGACGACCGCGCCGTACTGACCGTCGTCGAACGTGAGGTGGCGGGACGCGAGGAACGCCGGAAGTCGGAGCAACACGGCCGCGACTGCGAGCGCCGCCGCGTCGAGGCGCCACGTTCGCCGCTCGGGGGCCGTCTCGACGCCGTTCGGCACGGGGGCAGCTTCGGCGAGAGGCACGGGCTGACGCTAGCGAAGGACACGGTCGATCGTCTGGCTTGCGGCAGGTCCCGCCGTGCGCAGTGGGTCGCCCCCCGATGAACGGTTCGCGACCGGGGAGGTGGTACCGTCGCTCCCGGTGGCCAAACACATCTTTGTGACCGGAGGCGTTGCGTCGAGCCTCGGGAAAGGTCTCACCGCATCCTCGCTCGGTCGCCTCTTCAAGGCGCGCGGACTGCGGGTGACGCTGCAGAAGCTCGACCCCTACATCAACGTCGACCCCGGGACGATGAACCCCTTCCAGCACGGGGAGGTGTTCGTCACCGACGACGGTGGGGAGACCGACCTCGACCTCGGGCACTACGAACGCTTCGTTGACGTACCGCTCTCGAAGAAGTCGAACGCGACCACGGGATCGATCTACCAAGAGGTGCTCGCGAAGGAACGGCGCGGTGCC
>JANOWV010000687.1:0-2750 GCA_031418075.1 Actinomycetes bacterium | reverse complement strand
AGGTTCGGGATGTCGCGCGTGATCTCCTCGGCACCGAGCTTGGTGTCGCGGGCGTCGATCTCGTGCTCCTCGATGTGGATCGAGGTGAGGACGTCGTCCTTCACGAGCCGCTCCGACAGGACGATCGCGTCCTCGAAGTTGTGGCCCTTCCACGACATGAACGCGACGAGGAGGTTCTTACCCAGCGCGAGCTCGCCGTGGTGGGTCGACGGACCGTCGGCGAGGACGTCGCCTTCCTTGATCTGGTCGTCGATCTCGACCAGCGGCTTCTGGTTGATGCAGGTCCCCTGGTTCGAGCGCTGGAACTTGTTGAGCTCGTAGGAGACCTTGCCCTTGCGGGAGCCACCGTCGTACTCGACGACGATCATGTCGCCGGCGACGTCGACCACGCGGCCGTCGCCCTCGGCGATGACCAGCTCACCGGCGTCACGCGCGACGCGCCCCTCGACCCCGGTCCCGATGAAGGGCGCGGTCGGACGCAGGACCGGCACGGCCTGGCGTTGCATGTTGGCGCCCATGAGCGCACGGTTGGCGTCGTCGTGCTCGAGGAACGGGATCAGCGCCGTCGCGATCGAGACGATCTGCTTCGGTGAGACGTCCATGTAGTCGACCTCGTGCGGGTCGACGTACGCGACGTCGCCACGCTTGGCCCGCACGAGCACGCGGTCGTTGACGAACTTCCCGCGCTCGTCGATGGCGGCGTTGGCCTGCGCGATGACGTAGCGGTCCTCGTCGTCGGCTGCGAGGTACTCGATCTCCTCGGAGACCACGTCACCCTTCACCTTCCGGTACGGCGTCTCGATGAAGCCGAAGCGGTTGATGCGGGCGAAGGACGACAGGTAGCCGATCAGGCCGATGTTCGGACCTTCCGGCGTCTCGATCGGGCACATCCGGCCGTAGTGGCTGGGGTGCACGTCGCGGACCTCGAAGCCCGCCCGCTCACGCGAGAGACCACCCGGCCCGAGGGCCGAGAGGCGGCGCTTGTGGGTGAGCCCGGCCAGCGGGTTCGTCTGGTCCATGAACTGGCTGAGCTGGCTGGACCCGAAGAACTCCTTGATCGCCGCGACGACCGGTCGGATGTTGATCAGGGTCTGCGGAGTGATCGCCTCCACGTCCTGGGTCGTCATGCGCTCGCGCACGACGCGCTCCATGCGGCTCAGCCCGACCCGGACCTGGTTCTGGATCAGCTCACCCACGGAGCGGACCCGCCGGTTGCCGAAGTGGTCGATGTCGTCGCGGAAGTAGTCGTCGGGCTGGTCGTTGGCGTGCAGCTTCACGAGGTACGAGACGGTCGCGAGGATGTCGGCCTTCGACAGCTGGTAGTCGACCGGTCCCGTGGTGGGATCCGCGTTCGGGACCGTGAGCTCGTACTTCGCGATCGGGAGCTTCGGGTACTCGTACGCGAGCTTCTTCGACACCTTGTGGCGGCCGACCTTGGCCATGTCGTAGCGCTTCGGGTTGAAGAAGAGGTTCTCGATGAGCTGACGCGCGGAGTCGGGCGTCGGCGGCTCTCCCGGACGGAGCTTCCGGTAGATGTCGATGAACGCATCCTCGGCGGTCTCGGTGTTGTCCTTCGCAAGCGTGTTGCGCATCGAGTCGTACGGGTTACCGTCGGGGTCGAGGATCAGTCCGAGCAGCTCCTCCTCGGACTCACCGAACCCGAGCGCCTTCAGCAGGATCGTGACCGGCTGCTTGCGCTTGCGGTCGACGCGGACGTAGGCGATGTCCTTCTTGTCGACCTCGAACTCGAGCCACGCACCCCGGCCCGGGATGATCTTGGCGTCGACGACGTCCTTCTCGGGCTGGGTCTTGTCAGGGTTGATGTTGAAGTAGACGCCCGGCGACCGGACGAGCTGCGAGACGACGATGCGCTCGGTGCCGTTGATGATGAACGTGCCGCGCGACGTCATCATGGGGAAGTCCCCCATGAACACCGTCTGCTCCTTGATCTCACCCGTGGTCGCGTTCATGAACCGCGCGGTGACGAAGAGCGGACGCGCGTAGGTCATGTCCTTCTCGCGGCACTCCTTCTCGGAGTGCTTCGGCGGGTCGAACACGTGGTCCGCGAGCTCGAGCTTGAGCGTGCCGGTGAAGTCCTCGATCGGAGAGATGTCGGCGAGGACCTCGGCGATCCCCTCGTCGATGAAGTGCCCGAAGGACTGACGTTGCACGGCGATGAGATCCGGCAGCTCCAAGACCTCGGGGATCTTGGAGAAGTTCAGACGTTCGCGGGACGCGAGACGAGGCACGAGCAGCTCCTCAAGAACACGGTCGAACAGGGCACGGGGCGCGCGCGGCCCCCGAATTCGGGGTCAGCGAGAGATGGGGCGGAATAGCACGGCTCCAGGGATGATATCCGCGCCGGAGCACGCCTGCAAATACGCGCCAGGGAACAGACCCCCGGAAGGGTCTGTCGCGTTCCGGGGAACCCTAGGACCCCCCCTGAGGCGGGTCAAGGACCGTTTCACGACTTCCCTCGGTTCCGCCTGCGAGTCGCCGGCTTCCGCAATGACGACCCTTTGGGATCGGGTCTGGTGCGGAGACGATGGCGGTCACTTCGGAGCGGTTGCGCCGGTGGCAAGGCGCGGCACCGAAGGGACCGCCGTCGTCGCAGCGGAACGTGCGGAAGAACGAGCTACTTGAGCTCGACCGTGGCGCCGGCGCCTTCGAGCTGCGCCTTCGCCTTCTCGGCGTCTTCCTTCGAAGCCTTCTCGATGACCGGCTTCGGAGCGTTGTCCACGAGGTCCTTC
>JANOWV010000686.1:0-12579 GCA_031418075.1 Actinomycetes bacterium | reverse complement strand
CCGCGACCTCCCGGTACGCGCGTTCGTGGGCGCTCGTGAGTGCCCGGCCGCCGTACTCCTCGGGTCCCGTGATCCACCCTAACCCGGCGTCGAACTCTGTGCTCTTCCAGCCCTTGGCGTCGGCAATCTCGGCCAGCTCCTGCTCAGGTGTCTTCTCGTCGAGGACGCCCACATGGTCGGAGCCCTTGCCCCATTCGAAGCTCTCCTCGGGCCGCCGTTGGGCGTGCTCGTCGAGGAATGCCGTGGCTTCGGCGCGCAGTTCGGTCTCGGAGATGGTCATGGCCGGGATGTTACCGGTCGTTCTCGCCGGGGCCCGTCGTCGTGGTGCGCAGGGTCGCGAACAGGTCGGCGAGCGACGCGATCGTCGTCGCGTGGCGGGAGAACGCCTCGAGATCGCCACGGATCCGCAGTCGACCTGACGCGATCGCGGCCTGGGCGTTGATCTCGTTGCGATGCAGGGCGAACGCTGTGTGTTCGTCGGTGACGAGCACCAAGTCGGGATGTTCAGCGGGACCATCGGTCGCGCGGGCACCGTCGGTCCCGATCACGATGTGATGCGTCCGGACGTGGCCCTGCGGGTCGCTCGCTTCGAGCTGGTAGGCCAACGAGCCCTCGGCGCCGTCGGCGCGCAGCGGGGACCCACGCAGTACCTCGTCGAGCTCGGCAACCCATTCGGGGGAGAGGAACGCGCTCACCGCGGGATCGTAGGCGCGCATGGACGGAGCACCGATCGGACGGACGCGTAGTCTCGCCCGGTGGTCGTCCCCGATCCGAGCGCGCCTGATCCGAGTGCACCTGATCCGAGTGCACCTGATCCGAGTACACGGGTTCCTGCGAGCGTGCTCGCGGCGGGCCGCCCGGCGGAGGCGAGGATCCTGGCGCTCCTCGATGCCGAGCTCGCGCGGTGGTCGGAGGTCGACGGCGATCTCGCTGAACCGCTGCACGCCCTTCGTGATCTTGTGCTCGCAGGAGGGAAGCGTCTCCGTCCGGCGTTCTGCTACTGGGCATTCGTCGGTGCGGGCGGCGATCCATCCGACGCGAGGGTTGCCGATGCCGGCGCCGCGCTCGAGCTGCTGCACACCTTTGCGCTGGTCCACGACGACGTCATGGACGGCTCGGAGTTCCGACGGGGCGAACGGTCGACGCACCGGCGATTCATCGATCGCCATGAGGAGCGCGGCTGGCGCTCCGAGAGTCGGCGATTCGGAGAGGGCGCCGCGATCCTCGTTGGCGACCTCGCCTTCGTCTACGCCGACATGTTGCTCGGCCACGTCGATGACGACGCGCATCAGATCTTCGACGAGCTCCGCGTAGAGCTGTGCGTGGGCCAGTACCTGGACCTCGTGGGAACCTCGAGCGGCTCCAGCGATGCGATGCAGGCCGCTCGCATCCAGCGCTACAAGTCGGGCAAGTACACGGTCGAGCGTCCGTTGCACCTCGGCGCAGCCCTCGCCGGTCGCCTGGCCGAGCTCGCCGAGGCGCTGAGTGCGGTGGGCTTGCCGCTCGGCGGTGCGTTCCAGCTCCGCGACGATCTCCTCGGGGTGTTCGGCGACGAGCAGATCACCGGCAAGCCGGTGGGCGACGACCTGCGGGAAGGCAAGCTCACGCCGTTGGTCGCAGTCGCAGCCGAACGGGTCGACGGAGCCGCCGCTGACCTCCTGGGTCGGATCGGCAGTGCCGATCTGGGCTCCGAGGAGATCAATGAGCTGCAGGCGCTGCTCGAGGAATGTGGCGCTCGTGCCGAGGTGGAATCGATGATCGTGGCGCTCGTCGACGAAGCCAGCGTGGCACTCGCGCGCGTCGAGATCACCCAGGAGGCCCGCGACGCGCTGGGGGAGCTCGCGGCCTACGTCGCCTGGAGGGATCACTGACCGCGGTGAGCGGGTCGGAGCATCAGGGGTGCCTCCGGTAGGCTCCCGCGCCCATGTCTCCGGCGACTCCCGCAATCGAGGTCGCCGGACTGGAGAAGCACTACGGCGCGGTCCGCGCGGTCGACGACCTCACCTTGCAGGTGGAGGTCGGCGAGGTCTTCGGGCTCCTCGGACCGAACGGTGCCGGGAAGACCACGACAGTGGAGATCCTCGAGGGCTATCGGGCGCCCGATCGAGGGACGGTCCGGGTCCTCGGACTCGACCCGATCGCCGACGGCGCCCGCGTGCGACCTGCGATCGGGGTGATGCTCCAGGAAGGTGGCATCGCACCGGGGATCCGCCCTTTGGAGGCACTGCGGCTCTTCGCCGCGTTCTACGACGACGCCGACGACCCCGAGCGGCTCCTCGAGCTCGTCGGCCTGGCGGACTCGCGCTCGACGTTCGTGCGCAGGCTCTCGGGCGGGCAGCGCCAGCGCCTCTCGTTGGCGCTCGCCCTCGTCGGTCGCCCTCGTCTCGTGTTCCTCGACGAGCCGACTGCCGGGATGGACCCGCACGCGCGGGCATCGACCTGGGATCTCATCCGATCGCTGCGGACCGACGGTGTGACCGTGGTGATGACCACCCACGGGATGGACGAGGCCGAGCAGCTGTGCGATCGCCTTGCGATCATCGATCGCGGTCGGCTGGTCGCGTTGGGGACACCGACCGAGCTCACCAGCGCCGCCGCCGTGAGTGAGACGCGGTTCACCGCGGTGCCGGGCCTCGCGGTGGCCACGCTCGCGTCCGTGCTCGGGCTCGGTGCCGACGCCGTCACCGAGGTTCGCTCGGGCGAGTACGTGCTGGCCACGGAAGCGACACCGGAGATCGTCGCCGACCTCGCCGCGTGGTTGCGCGACGAGGGAATCAGACTCGGCGAGCTCCAGACGGGTCGTCGGACACTCGAAGAGGTCTTCCTCCGCCTCACGAAGGAGGTGGGGCCGTGAGTCGCGCGACGCGCGCCGTCCTCGCCCAGACGAAGGTGGAGCTCGCCCTCACGCTCCGTCGGGGTGAGAGCCTCCTGGTCGCGTTTCTGGTACCGATCGGCATCCTCGTGTTCTTCACCAAGGTCGACGCGGTGTCGACCGTGCGGCGACCGGTCGACTTCCTCGTGCCAGGTGTTCTGGCGCTTGCCGTGATGTCGAGCGCGATGGTGAGCCTGGGGATCGCGACGGGGTTCGAACGGCGCTACGGCGTCCTCAAGCGACTCGGGTCGACGCCGCTGTCCCGAGGGGGGCTCCTGGCCGCGAAGACGTTGAACGTGCTGGCCATCGAGGTGCTCCAGATCGTGGTCGTGATCGGCACCGGCATCGCACTCGGGTGGGAAGCGACCAGCGGCATCGCGCTCGCGATACTCCTCGTGCTCGTGGGAACGGTCGCGTTCGCCGCGATCGGAATGCTGCTCGCCGGGACGCTGCGCGCCGAAGCAAACCTCGCGGCCGCGAACGGCCTGTTCCTCCTGCTGCTGTTCCTCGGCGGGATGGCGTACCCACTGCACAAGCTCCCCGATGCGCTGGAGGCGGTTGCGCGAGCGCTGCCTGCAGCAGCGCTGTCCACCAGCTTGCGGGACGTGCTCGGCGGCGCGGCTTTCCCCTGGGGTTCGGTCGGAGTGCTCGTCGCGTGGACGATCGTGGCACCGTTGCTCGCCGTGCGCTTCTTCCGCTGGGAGGAGTGACCGGGGCCGTGTTGCCCTTCAGAGGATCGCGTCGAGGTGCCGTTCCAGGTCCTTCGACGACGTGAGCCCGAAGACGCGGCGGACGATGGTGCCCTCACGGTCGACGAAGAACGTCTGGGGGATCGCCCGCACCCCGTAGGCGCCGGCGGCATCCGATCCGTCGTCGAGCGCGAGGGACCAAGTCGCTCCGAACTCGTCGGCGAACCCGCGCGCGTCGCCCGCGATGTCGCGGTACACGATGCCGATGACGACGAGATCGTCGGAAGCATGACGATCGAGCGCATCCCGGAGCAGCGGAAATTCGCGGCGACACGGGTTGCACCAGGAAGCCCAGAAGTTGATGACCACCGGTCGGCCGCGGAAACGCGTGAGGTCGATGCATCCTCCGTCGATGCCGGGAAGCCGGAACGTCGGTGCGGCTTCGTCGACCGTTGCCGGGCCGACTGCAACGCGTACCGAGCATCCCGCAGCATCCCGAGCTCCGCGCGGTGTCGAGGAGTCGTCGGAGCGCACGATCAGGACGGTGGCGGCGCCGACGAGCGCCAACGTCAGGAAGCCGACGACCACAAGTGGCCACCGACCCCGGCCGGGTTCAGGCGGCGCGGACGAGGGTGTCGATGGCAACGGCGGCGAAGAGCGCGGCGAGATAGGTGTTCGAGAACGTGAACAGGCGGATCGCGCGTTCGGGCGTGGGATCCCGCCGGAGCTGCTCGGCACCGAAGATGAACACGGCACCCATGATCGCGGCGACCACTGGATAGATCGGCGACATCGTGGTCACGAGCGGCAGCACGAAGCTTCCGGCAACCACGACCACCGAGTAGGCGCTGATCTGTCGGCTCGCGGCGGCGATCCCGCGCACGACGGGCAGCATGGGGAACCCGGCGTTCGCGTAGTCGTCGTGGTAGCGGATCGCGAGCGCCCAGAAGTGGGGCGGCGTCCAGAGGAACACGATCGCGAAGAGGACCCAGGCGGGTGCCGCGAGGCTCCCGGTGACGGCAGCCCACCCGACCAGGGCGGGAACCGAGCCGGCGGCGCCGCCGATCACGATGTTCTGCGGCGTCCGCGGCTTCAGCCAGATCGTGTACACGAAGACGTAGAAGAGCATGGCACCGACGGCGAGTGAGGCCGAGAGCAGGTTCGCGGCAGCCCAGAGCACGGCGAACGCCACGACCTCGAGCACGAGGCCGAAGACGAGGGCGCTCGTCGGCTCGATGTCGCCCGAAGGCAGCGGGCGGTGGCGGGTCCGACGCATGAGGTGGTCGCGGTCGCGCTCGATCCAGCAGTTGATCGTGTTGGCGCCGCCCGCGGCCAGCGCGCCGCCGACCAGCACTGAGACGACGAGCCCGACCGAAGGGAATCCGCCGTCGGCGAGGATCATCGCCGGAAGGGTGGTCACGAGGAGCAGCTCGATCACGCGCGGCTTGGTGAGCAGAACGAACGCGCGCGCGGTCGCGAGCGTGCGTCGCGCGACATGCTGGCGCGAGGCAGGCACGGGACGAGTCGAGATGGCGGGGTCGGACACGCTGCTCCTGGAGGACCGGGTAGCGGAACGGTAGCCGAGGCCCTGACGTGGCCCGGAAAGGGGCTCGAACCGCGGCAGCGGTAACCTCACGCCCATGGCCCCCTCCGACCCAACGTCGGCCTCGCACGACGATGCCAAGCTCGGGATACGCATGACTGCCGACCGGATCCTCGCGCGGCCCTCCGACGAGATCGGCGAGCGCCGCTCGCGGGCCGGAATCCTGATCCCGGCGACCGCGAACGTCGATCGCCGCCTTGCGTGGGCCGAGGTGATCGCGGTCGGGCCGACGGTCCGCAACGTGGAGGAGGCCGACCAGGTGCTCTTCGCTCCGGACAGTGGGTTCGAGGTGGAGATCCGCGGCGACGAGTACCTGATCCTGCGCGAGCGCGACGTGCATGCCGTGGCGTCAACGAAGGCTGCGGCCGAGACCGGCCTGTACCTGTGATCGATCCCGCCACGGCCTTCCGCCTCGACGGCAAGGTCGCGGTCGTCACGGGTGGCACGAGGGGCATTGGGCGGGCCATCGCCGAGGCCTACGCGGCGGCCGGGGCCGGCATCTGTGTGCTGGCCCGCAAGCCTGACGAGCTGGCCGAGACCGAAGCCGCCCTCGCGTCCATCGGCGTGCCGGTGATCACGGTGGCGGGCTCGGCGGGCGACCCGGCGGTACTCGAGCTCGTGGCGAAGCGGTGTGTCGCGGAGCTCGGGCGGCTCGACATCCTCGTGAACAACGCCGCGACGAACCCCGCGTTCGGCCCGATGATCGAGACCGAGCCGGCGAAGGTCCGCAAGGTGCTCGAGGTCAATCTCGAAGGTGCGCTGCTGCTCGCGCAAGCCGCATGGCGGGAGTGGATGCAGGAGCACGGCGGCGTGATCCTGAACATCGGTTCGGTCGGTGGGCTGGTGCCCGCACCGTTCATCGGGATCTACAACGCGTCGAAGGCCGCGCTGCTGCTCATGACGCGCCAACTCGCCCTCGAGCTGGGACCGAAGGTCAGGGTGAACGCACTCGCACCCGGGCTCGTCAAGACGCACATGGCCCGCGCCCTCTGGGAGACCGACGAAGCGGGGCTCGGGAAGCGTCACCCGATGGGACGGATCGGTGAACCCGACGACATCGCCGGTGCCGCGCTCTACCTGGCGTCCGATGCCGCGTCCTGGGTCACGGGCGCGACGCTGGTGCTCGACGGCGGTGGGATGTCCACCATCTGACCAGTGGTCCAGTCGATCCGCGGCCGAATGAGTGAGCCGGATCAGCTCGGGCGTCGCACCGTCAGCTCGACCCGTTGTTCCGCGGGGTGCACGACCGGGGCCGGCTGAGACACCAAGCGCGCTTCGAGGTACTCCACCACCTGGGCGAAGACCTTCTTGCCGAGCATCTTTCGTAGCTCGGCCGCGCTGCTCCTGAACACGGGCTCCGCGCCGACGAACGCCTCGGGTGCTTCCGTGCACCACCAAGCGAAGTCATCGCCGCCTTCACCCCAGCCGTCGCGGGCGAACTCGGTGAGGCGGGAGATCACGGTTCCATCGTCCTGCTCTTCGTCGACCCGGCGCAGCGGGAGCTGCCAACAGACCTCTGGCTTCACGTCGCTGTGGTGCTGGCCGGTCCGCTCTGCGTGGAGATGCAACGCGCAACCGACCCCACCGGCGAATCCTGGCCGGTTCAAGAAGATGCACGCATCCTTGGCGAGTCGGGTTCGCCACTCGGTGACGCCGTCCTCGTCCTTGCCGGCCTTCGCGTAGATGCCCTTCTTCCGACCGACCGATGCGAACTGCCACTCGTCGTCGGTGAGGTGCCGAGCGACCTTCACGACGTGGTCGCGGTCCTTCTTGTCGCTGAAGTGCGCGCCGTACGAACAGCAACCCTGGACGAGCTCGGGGGCCGGCTCGGTGAGCACGCCCTGGCAGCCCGAGCCGAAGATGCAGGTCCACGAGGAGAGCAGGTACGTGACGTCGATCGCCCAGACCCGGTTCTCCTTGGGGTCGTCGAAGGACACCCACTCACGGGTCGGGCCGCTCATCGGGCTCCTCTCTCTCCACGTCGGTGGTTGTTGCGAGCACGCCGAGCGTACCCATGGCCGTCGGTAGTCTTCGGCAATCGCCACCCATGCACCCACCTCCCACACTTCAGGTGCCGACGCGCGGGGCGACGATCGCGCCCTCCTCGCCGACCTCCGAGCGGTCCTGGGGCCCGACCGAGCGCGCGCCGAGCCACTCGAGCTCGCGCTCTACGCACGGGACGCGGGCCACGAACGCGGGGACGCGGCGGTGGTGTGCTTTCCTGAGCGGGGCGAGCAGGTAGCGCAGATCGTGCGCATCGCCACGCGTCACGGGCGGCCGTTCCTCGCGCGTGGCAGCGGAACCGGGCTCGCGGGCGGCGCCACTCCGGTCGGGCGACCGGTCCTCATCGTCACCACGGCGCTCGACCGGATCGCCGATGTGGACCCGGTGGCCAGGGTCGCCTGGGTCGAGCCGGGTGTGCTCAACCTCGATCTCTCGCGGGCGGTCCATCACCTCGGGCTGCATTACGCGCCGGACCCGTCCTCCCAGCAGGCGTGCACGATCGGGGGCAACGTCGCAACGAATGCCGGCGGCCCCCATTGCCTTGCGTCCGGTGTCACGAGTGCTCACGTGCTCGCGATCGAGGTCGTGCTCGCCGATGGGACCGAGGTCGTGCTCGGCGGCCTCGAGCCTGACCAGCCCGGCTACGACCTCCGGGGCTGCTTCGTCGGAAGCGAGGGGACCATGGGTGTCGCCACCCGGATCGCGGTGCGCCTGGTCCCTGATCCTCCGAGCATCCGAACGTTGCTGCTCGACTTCACGTCCATCGATGATGCCGCCGCGACGGTGAGCGGGATCATCGCAGCCGGCGTCGTCCCGGCGGCACTCGAGATGATGGACGCGGCGATCACCCGTGCCGTCGAGGACTTCGTGGGCGCCGGCTTCCCGCGCGACGCGGCCGCAGTGCTGCTCGTCGAGCTCGACGGGCTCGAGGCCGGCGTTGCAGCCGAAGTCGAGGCCGTGACCGAGATCGGTCGGGACCATGGCGCGCGCACGGTACGCGTCGCTGCCGACGACGCCGAGCGCGCGCTGCTCTGGAAGGGTCGCAAGTCGGCGTTCGGTGCGATCGCACGCGTCGCGCCGGACTACTACCTCCATGACGCGGTTGTTCCGAGGACGCGCCTCGTCGAAGTCATCCGTTCCGTCGTCGCGATCTGCGACGCCTACGACCTCACTTGTATGAACGTCTTCCATGCCGGCGACGGGAACTTGCATCCGTTGATCGCCTTTGATGCACGGGAGCCGGGGATCTGGGATCGGGTCCGCAGTGCCGGCGACGAGATCCTCGCGGCGTGTGTGGCGGCCGGTGGCGTGCTCTCCGGCGAGCACGGGATCGGACTCGAGAAGCGAGAGGCGATGGCGCTCGTGTTCGGCGTCGACGATCTCGATGCGCAGGCCAGGCTCCGCGACGCCTTCGATCCTGAAGGCTGGGCGAACCCCGAGAAGGTCCTGCCCCGTGGCAGCCGGTGCGGCGAGCTCGGCCGAATCCCGGAAGGTACCTGGATCTGATGCCGGAAGGCGCCCGGGGCTGATGGAGGTCGTCGCCGATCCGCAGCGGGTCGCGGCCGAGCACGCCGCCGCTGAGTCGGCGTTGGCCGTCGTCGTCGCGAACGCCAGGGTTGTCGACCCGCGCGGAACCGGGGTCCATCGAGAGGTTGGTGGTCCACCTCCCGTCGGTGGCGTCGGGGTCCAGGCACCGAAGGGCGTGCTTTCCTACGACCCGGCCGACCTCACCGTAACGGTGGCAGCAGGCACCACCGTGGCCGCGCTCGCCGCGGTCCTCGCTCCGCACGGACAGGAGTGTGCGCTCGACCCGGCCGACCCGAACGCAACGGTGGGCGGGACGATCGCAGTTGGTTTGTCCGGGCTGCGGCGGCTCCGCGTCGGGCCCCTCCGGGACCAGGTGCTCGAGGTGCGTTTCGTCACCGCCGACGGTCGCATCGTCCGCGGCGGTGGCCCGACGGTGAAGAACGTCACTGGGTACGACCTGCCGCGCCTCTTCGTCGGGTCGTTCGGGACACTCGGCGTGCTGACCCGCCTCGTGCTCCGGTGTCGCCCGCGCCCTTCCCTGGCGAAGTGGTGCCGCGCCCCGATCGCCCCGAGCGCCGTGCTCGAGCGGTGCCTGCGCCCCGCGAGCGTCCTCTGGGACGGCACCAGCACGCACGTGCTGCTGGAAGGCCACCCGGGTGACCTCGACGACGAGTGCCGCCGGGCGGGGCTCGAACCGGACCACGCGCCGGTGCTCCCAGTTGGTGAGCACCGTGGTCGAATCTCCGTACGCCCCGGCGAGATCGAGGCGCTCGGGCGCCGTCTCGGCGCGCTCAATGGGGTCACCTGGCTCGCTGAAGCCGGCGTGGGCACGATCCACGTGGCGACGGGGGAGGCCGGGCTCCTCGGCACGTGTCGCGAAGCGGCCCACGAGGCCGGCGGCTGGATGCTCCGTGAGGCAGGAGCCCCGGAGCTCGACGGCTTCGGTCGGACCCTGCCCAGCCCCGAGCTCGCCGCGAGAGTGCATCGAGCATTCGACCCGACCGGCAAGCTCGCGCCCGGGCGACTCCCTCTCTCTCAGGTAGAGGTTCAGGGGGCGCGGCCATGAGTGGCGGAGGTCCGGGCCCGCTCGGTCTTGACGAGGATGCGCTTGTCGCGTGCGTTGCGTGCGGGCTGTGCCTCCCGCACTGTCCGACGTACCGAGTGACCGGCCAAGAGGTCGCGTCGCCACGCGGACGGATCGCCGCGATGCGCTTGGTGGAGTTCGACGGTGCTCCGATCGACCGGCCGTTCATCGAAGCGATGGAAGCGTGCGTGCAGTGCCGATCCTGCGACCTTGCGTGCCCGTCGAGCGTGCCGTTCGGGTCGCTCATGGAAGCCACCCGAGCCGCCGTCGCGAAGTCCGGCCCGCCAATGGAGTTGCGGCGAAGGATCGCCAGCGGCTTGGGCTACCGGCTGCTGACGCACCACCGTTTGCTGCGAACGGCCGGATGGTTGCTCTGGGTCGCGCAGCGGTTGCGCCTGGTGCCCAAACGCTTCGGTGTGCCGCGGGTTCGTGCCGCCGCGATGGCACAGCGTCTCGTGGCGACTCCTCCCGCCGAGGCCGACGTGTACCTCTTCCGCGGCTGCGTGATGGACGTCTGGCAGCGCGACGTCCACCGGAGTGCACTCGAGGTCATGCGCGCGATCGGAGCCCGGCCCGCGTTGACGTCATCGAACGCTCCCTGCTGTGGCGCCCTGCATGCCCATGCTGGTCGAGTGGACGAGGCGCGGGCGCTCGCTGCACGCGTGATCGCCTCGATTCCCGGGGACGGCGCGGTCATCGTCGACAGCGCCGGGTGCGGTGCCGCGATGAAGGACTACGGCCATCTGCTCGGGACACCAGAATCCAGATCATTCGCTGCCAGAGTGCGCGACTTCGCCGAATGGGTCGTTGAACAAGGGGTGCCGTCGACGACACCGACCGGCGTACCGGTGGTCGTGCAGGATCCATGTCACCTCCGCAACGTCCAGCGAGCCGAGGGCGCGGTGCGGGTACTGCTGGCCGGCACCTACGTGCTCAACGAGACCGACGACGACGGGCTCTGTTGCGGCGCGGGCGGTGCGTATGCGGTCCTCCAACCGGCGCTCGCGGGTGCCATCCGCGACCGTAAGGTCGCCGCGCTCGGGCGGAGCGCGGGTGACGCGCCACTGCTCGTGGTGTCCGCCAACCCCGGGTGCTCGATGCACCTCGCCGCGGGCGGGGTCGAAGTCCGGCATCCTGCCGAGCTGCTGGCTGCGGCCCTCACGATCCCCGACTCCACCTCCTCCGGCCGCCCGATCCCCGGCCGCCCGACCCGACGACCCTTGACCGGGAGACGCGCACATGACTGACCACGAAGATCTGATCGCCGAGCTGGCGCGTATCGAGGAGCGACTCCGCGACCTGGCCTACGACCGGCTCCGCGCTGCGGCTGAAGATGGCGATGCCGAGGCAGCCGCGGACGAGAAGCGGATCCTCAAGGCCCGTCGGGCAGTGGAGCGGGCGATCCTCGCGCTCGGCGGCGCGCCCGAGGACTGATCGTGCCGTCGCGGTCGAAACCGGTCCGCGGCGCGAGCCCTGGGCTCAGCGGGCGTTGAGTCGGTCGATCAGGACGCGGAGCCGGCTCCAACCGTGACGGTCGAACCGGAAAGCGATCCGTTCGAGCTCGGGATGGTCGTCGTCGGCCAGCTCCGCAGCGGAGATCTCCACCCGTTCGATCGCACCGCGCGCGACGATCTCGGCGAACTCCTCGTTGAGTGCGGCCAGCGCGTCGTCGTCGGGCGCATGCTGCATGCGCAGAACCAGGCGGCCCTGCACGAAGCGCTGCGAGTGGTAGTTCGCGAAGAAGCCGAGCACCTCGTCGACGGCTACGTCAACGTCGTCGGTCACATGCACGAGGTGCTGGTCGTGGGGGCTGACGTACCCGCGTGCATCGAGCTCGGCTTCGACGAAGTCGCGCCATGCCGTCCAGTACGTCCCGCCCGGTACGTCGAGCAGCACGATCGGGCCGGGCTGGGCCTTCCCGGTCTGCACGAGCGTCAGGAGCTCGAACGCCTCGTCGAGTGTGCCGAAGCCACCAGGGAGGAGCACGAACGCGTCGGCCTCCTTGATGAAGGAGACCTTGCGGGTGAAGAAGTAACGGAAGTTGATGAGCTTGGGATCGTCGGCAATGAAGCCTGGTGTGACGGTCTCGAACGGCAGCTTGATGCTGACGCCGAACGCGCGGTCGGGGCCCGCACCCTCGATGCCCGCTTCCATGATCCCTGGCCCGGCACCTGTGATGACCATCCAGTCGCGCTCGGCCATCCCCGCAGCGAAACGGCGAGCGAGGTCGTACAACGGGTCGTCGGGCTCGGTGCGGGCGGACCCGAAGATCGCGACCTTGCGCTCCTCGCGGTAAGGATCGAAGACGTGGAAGGCGTAGCGCATCTCTTTCAACGCGGCATTGGCCATCTTCAGGTCGCCGCGATCCGCGTGGTCACGCGCGAGGCGAAGTGACGACGCGACCAGCTCGAAGACCTGGTCGCGGTTCTCCTCGTCTCCGCCCGCGCGGTCCACGAGGTCGGCGACGGCTCGGTCGAGCGACTCGTCGCCGGTGCGGTACCGCGGGAGCTTCATCGGCACCGTCCTCAATTCAGGTCGGGTGGAGGAGCGAGGACGCGAGGTCTGCGAGCGGCGTCTCGGGTCGGGCCCCGAGATGGGCGATCACCTCCGCGGCGGCGAGTGCGCCGAGCTGGCCACAGGTGCCGAGGTCGTACCCGTGAGTGAAGCCGTACAGGAAGCCGGCCGCGTACTGGTCGCCGGCCCCGGTCGTGTCGACGACGGTCTCGACGGGGTGCGCGTCGATGACGTGAACGTCGTCGCCCGAGACGACGACGGCACCCTTGGCGCTGCGGGTCAGCAC
>JANOWV010000685.1:0-4529 GCA_031418075.1 Actinomycetes bacterium | reverse complement strand
GTGCTGAGCTGGTCTACGACGCGTACTCGGTCGACATCTCGACCGGCGACTGACTGCCGGGACGACGCCGTCGCTCGGCCTCAGGAGATCGCCCGGACCGCCGCGGTGGTGGCGGCTGCGGCCACGACCACGACGACGACGCCGGCGCGACGCCAGACGGCAACCGCGGCCGCGGCCAGACCTGCGGCACGCGCGTCGATCACGAGCGCACGCTCGTCCGCGAACGTCGAGACCACGATCAGGGCACCGAACAGCGCGGCGGGCAACAGGCCGAGCAGCTCTTCGACTCGAGCGGGTACCTGCCGCTCGCCGAGCAGCACGAGTCCGAGCGCCTTGAGGACGTAGGACCCGACGGCCAGACCGGCGAGCGCCGACCAGCTCCACTTCATCGCTGGTCCCGGGTCATCTCTGGTCCCGGGTCATCTCTGGTCCCGGGTCATCTCTGGTCCCGGGTCATGCCGGGAGCTCCGGTGGGGGCGGAGCGTCGCGACCGCGCACCAGCAGGGCACCGAGCACGCCGGCCGAGGCGGCCACGATCGGGATCCCGGCCGGTGTGAACGGGACGAGCGCGAGGCCGATCGCCGCGCCGGCGATGGTCACCGCGCGGCCGTCACGCCGACGCAGGAGTGGGACGAGCAGCGCCAGGAACGCTGCCGGGAACACGGCATCCAGCCCGTACGTCGCCGGGTCGCCGATCGCATCGCCGAGGAGCGCGCCGACCAACGTCCCGATGTTCCAGCCCACGAAGACCGAGAGCCCGCCCCACCAGAACGCTCCCGCGGCAGATTCGACATCAGGTTCGGTCAGCGCGAGCAGTGTCGACTCGTCGATGAGGAGCTGAGCCGCGACGAGGCGCCGGACCCGTCCAGGCGCGAGCTTCCGGCGGAGTGCGAGCCCATACCCGATGTGCCGCGCACCGAGGAGCAGTCCACTCCCGATCGCCGCGACGGGTGAACCTCCCGCCGCGAGCACGCCCACGGCCGCGTACTGCGTCGCGCCCGTGAACACGATCAGCGACATTGCGCACGCCATCGGCGCCGACAGTCCGGCGCCGGTTGCGACGACACCGAAGGAGATGCCGAAGACGGTGACGGCAAGCCCAAGGGTGACGGCGGTGCGCCGGGTCGCGGGCGGCGTCGGCATCGTCGAAGGTTACGCGTCGCGCCGCGCGTCCCCCCACGATCTGAGCCGACCATCTGGGCCGATCTCAATGCTGAGCGGCTTTCGAACCATTGGCTTCCGGGCAGCGCACTCCTACGATGAGGAGGTGAGCGACGAGCAGCGAACCGCTCGACCCCGACGAGTGCGGGGCATCGACGCCGCGTTTCTGCACAACGAGACCCGGAGCACGCCGTGGCACATCGTCGGCGTCCTCGTCTTGGACTCGACGACGGCTCCGCCGGGCTTCGGCGTCGCGACGTTGCGCAAGGTGATCTCGCAACGACTCGACCGGGTCGAGGCGTTTCGACGCAGAGTGGTCGACGTGCGCGGCGCGCTCTCGGTTCCCCACTGGGTGATCGACAAGGCCGTCGATGTGAACGCACACGTGCGGCTGGCGTCAGTACCCGGGTTCCATGGCATCGCTGCGCTCTCGCGCCTCGCGGCCGAGACCGCGCGCTTCCCGCTCCCCCGAGACCGTCCGCTCTGGCAGATCGACGTGCTGGAGGACCTCGGTGACGGCCGCGTCGGCGTGGTCGCCAAGGTGCACCACAGCATCATGGATGGCGCTGCAGCCGTCGGGATCTTGGGTGCACTCTTCGATCTCGAACCGTCGGGACCGGACGACAGCGAAGGCACCTCCGGTCCGAGCTCGAAGCTCCCAGGGCTCGGGATGGGTCAGGCGATCCGCGCGGTGAGCCGCACACCCGTCGTGGCGGTACGGACCGTCGCGCAGCTCCCGGGCGCGGCAGTCGGCTTCGTACGCGCACTCCGCGATGCCGGCCGTTCGGTGACACTCCCGCTGCAGGCGCCGCGCACGTCGCTGAGTCGGTCGATCACCGAAGAGCGAGCTGTCGCGCTCACCACCGTCCCTCTGGCCGACGTGCGCGAGGTCGCGGACACGTTCGACGTGAAGATCAACGACGTGGTCATGGCGATGTGCGCCGGCGGGCTGCGCTCCTGGCTGCAGATCGCAGGGGAGCTGCCGGACCGCCCCTTGGTCGCATCCGTGCCGGTCGCGGTGAAGGGCATCTCCGGGCACCTCGCGGGGAACCAGGTGTCGGTGATGTTCGCGACCCTGCCGACGCATCTGGCCGACCCTCATGAACGGCTCGACGCCATCCGCAGCGAGATGCACGACGCGAAGGCGACCCACGCCGACATCGGCCAACACACGCTCGGGCGCATCGCCGACGCGGCGCCGTGGAACGTGGTCGGCCTGCTGTTCCGGGCGTACTCGGACCTCGGACTCGCGAACCGGCTCCCGCCCGCAGTGAACCTCGTGATCTCGAACGTTCCCGGCCCACCTGTCGACGTCTTCTTCGGCGGGGCACGGCTCATCGGCCTCTACCCGCTCGGCCCGATCTTCGACGGCGCGGCCCTCAACGTGACGGTGGCGACGTGTGGTCCCGACGTCGACATCGGCATCGTCACCTGCCCCGATGTCGCGCCCCCCGCGGAGGGGCTTGCCGCGGCGATGCGCGACGCGTTGGCCGAGCTGGTCGCGGCCGCCCGCGTCCCGGCGCGCCCAGAGGCGTGAGCCGCACCGCGCGCTCCCTGTGATGCGTTCTCACCCACCTATGACGGGGTGAGGGACGCATCGCCGTCTAGCCGAGCTTCGCGAGCGCGGCCTCGTACTCGGAGTGCTGGCGTGGCGTGGTCAGCTCGGCGGTCGCGAACGTCGCGACGACCTTGCCGTCCTTGTCGATGACGAAGGTGGCCCGGTTCGCGCACCCGAGAGTGTCGTTGAACACGCCGTATGCCTTGGCGACCTCACCGTGGGGCCAGAAGTCGCTGAGCACGGGAAAGTCGAAGCCCTCCTGCTCGGCCCACGCGGCTTGCGCGTGTCGGGCATTGCAGGAGACGGCCAGAACCTGGGCGCCAGCGCCAGTGAAGGTCGAGGGGTCGTCGCGCAGCTCGCAGAGCTCGCCCGTACAGATACCGCTGAACGTGAAGGGGTAGAAGACGAGCACGACGTTCTGCTCGCCGCGGTAGGACGACAAGGAGACCTCGGTCCCGGCCTGATCCTTGAGGGTGAAGTCGGGCGCGTCGTCGCCCACCTGGATCGCCATGTCGTACCTCTCGTGCGGGGGGATGGAAGGTGAGACACCCTACCGGTCGTCTTCCCACTGCGGCTTCTCGGCACGCTGATTGTTGTGAGGCAACGGTGAACGTGCCGAGAACCGGAACTCAGCCTTCGAGTGGGACCGGTTCGAGCTCGGGATGGGGTGCGGCGCGCGGCGCCCGCGTCGCGCGCAGACCGTCGACGGTGAACACGACCAACGCGACCCACACCAGCGCGAACCCGACGAGGCGCCAACCGGGCATCGCCTCGTCGTAGATGCCAACGCCGAGCGCGAAGTTGATCACGGGCACCGCGTACTGCAGTGGCCCGAGGGTGCTGAGGGGGACCCGGTGCGCGGCGGCGGCGAAGAGCAGGAGCGGCACCGCAGTGACGGCACCGGCGAGTGGGACGAGGATGAGCTGCAACGTGTCGGCGTGGGCGAAGATCCCGTCCCCGGCAGCCTCCGTCGCACCGATCGCGACGAGTGCGAGCGGCAGGAGCAGGAGCGCCTCGAGGGTCAGCGACGACAGCGGTCCGAGCGGCACGGTCTTCTTGAGCAGGCCGTAGCCGGACCACGTCACTGCGAGGGTGAGCGCGAACCAGGGCACTCGCCCGTAGCCGGCCGCGAGCACGACCACGGCGACACTCGCGATTGTGAGCGCGACGATCTGGGCGCGTCGTAGGTGCTCACGGAGCACGAACACGCCGAGCGCGACGAGTCCGAGCGGCGCGAGGAAGTAGCCGAGCGCCGTCTCGATGACGTTGTCGTGGGTGACCGCCCATACGTAGGTGGTCCAGTTGACCGCGAGGAGGACCGAGGCGACGCCGACGCGCAACAGCAGCCGTCGGTCGCGAGCGATGAACACCGCGCGGATCTCGCCGGCGCGTCGGGTCACCGCGAGGACTAGGCCGAGAAAGAGGACGGCCCAGACGATCCGCTGGCCGATGAGGCCGAACGCGTTGAGCCCGCTGAGCTCTTTCCAGTAGATCGTGAGCAGTCCCCACAGCACGTACGCCGCGAGCCCGGCCACGACTCCGACCCGGTTCCGATCCACCGTGTGAGGCTATGGCGACGACCGGACGGGAGCCTGCGGGATTCCGCGGCGCGAGACGCGGGTCGATCGGTGTTCGCGTCGGGGTCAGCAGAGCTCGCGGCGTGCGTCCCGAGGCTCCGGGGCGATGCGGAACCCGTAGTCCTCGAAGGCGGCACCGAAGTTGTCGAGGAAACGGCCCACGTCGAGGGGGGCGCGGTACGTCGCGAAGAACTCGTCGAGCCGCGCGCACCGGAGCGCGCGGCGAGCCTCGG
>JANOWV010000684.1:0-3443 GCA_031418075.1 Actinomycetes bacterium | reverse complement strand
GCGGTACGCAGCGCATCGATGTCGGCCGCGGGCGTCCACGGGTCGGCCTCGCCGAAGAGCGCGAGCGTGGGACACACCTCGGCCACGGCCGCGAGGGGCTCCCACACACCCAGTCCTCGCCACGCCTCGGGAAGGCGGATCATCCCGTAGAACGCCACGGCCCGAGTGAAGCGGCCCGATGCCGCCGCCTTGAGTGTCTGCATGCCCCCCATGCAGAACCCGACCACCGACACGGCCTCCAGGTGGTGCCGCGCGCACACGAGGTCGGCCGCGGCAACCAGATCCCCGACCTGGAGCTGGTCGTCGAGGGTGGCCACGAGGTCCATGCGCACGGACGGCTCCTCGACGGCACGCTCCGCGGCGGTTGCGCGCGCGAACGGTTCGGGACACGCCACGGCGTACCCATGGGTCGCGAGTCGACGACACAGGTCGTCGAACAGCGGACGGATCCCCATGATGTCGGGGTGCACGACCACCGCACCGGTGGCATCGGCGCGATCGGGAGCAGCCAGGATCGTCTCCACCTCGGCGCCGTCGATGCCGGTGACCGTCACCCGTTCGACGGTCGCAGCGTGGGGCCCTTCGAGCAGCTCAGCCATCAAGGGAGCGGGGTCAGGTGTACCGGTCGAGGATGCTGGTCTCGGCGATGCGGGCCAGCCCGTCCTTGATCGCCCGGGCGCGGGCGTCGCCCACCCCTTCGACCTGGACGAGGTCGGCGACGTTGGCACGCATGATCATCTGCAGGTCGCGGAACCGCTCGACGACGTGGTCGGAGACCATCTCGGGGAGCCGCGGGATCTTGTGCAGGAGCCGGAAGCCGCGCGGCTGGACCGCCGCGTCGAGCTCGACGTCGGCTCCCAGGTCGAGGATGCTCGCCACCACCTCGAGGTCGAGCACCTCCTCGTCGCCGAGTGCGGAAAGTCGCGCGAGCAGCTCGACGAGCGCGGGTTCGGGCGTCGGGGCGGAGTAGTCGCGGGCGACGAGCCGGCGGTCGTCTTCGACGCCGCCCATGAGCTCCTCCAGCTGCAAGAGCACGTGGCGGCCGTCGGCACCGAGCTCGATCACGTACCCCTCGATCTCGTGCGAGATCCGTCGCACCATCTCGGCGCGTTGCAGCACCGACGCCGCGTCGCGCAGGGTGACAAGGTCTTCGATCTCGAGCGCGGAGAGCGCGCCACTCACCGCGTCGAGACGCGCCTTGTAGCGCTCGAGGATCTGGAGCGCCTGGTCGGCGCGAGCCAAGACTCGCGCGGTCGGCTCGATCGGCTGCTTCACCCCGCCGATGTGGATCGCGACCTCGGATCGGTCCTCTGACACCGTGATGACCGGCACTTCGATCTGGCGGGCCACCCGCTCGGCGGTCCGATGGCGAGTGCCGGTCTCCGACGTCGGGATGTTCGGGTCAGGGACGAGATGCACGTTGGCGCGGACGATCCGCCCGCAGTCGGCCGTGAGGATGATGGCGCCGTCCATCTTCGCCAGCTCCGAGAGGCGCGGCGGCGTGAACTCGGCGTCGAGGAGGAAACCCCCCGAACACACCGACAGAACCTCGGGTCCGGCGCCGACGACGACCAGCGCCCCCATGCGAGCCTGCATGATCCGTTCGATGCCCGCTCGCAGCTGGGTTCCGGGAGCGACGAGACGCAACGCGGCCAGGAGCGCCTCGGATCGTGGCGGGGTGGGCATGGGGTGTGCTCGTTCTCCCGGCGCAGCGGCGACTCGCTACGGCCACGATACCGCTCGCGGCTCGCAATGGCCTCAGGCGGCGCGCACCGGGGTGCGGGTGAACCCGAGATCGATCGCCTCGCGCACCGAGCGCGCAGCTTCGACTCGTAGCCCGCCCACGGACGTGAGCGAAGGTGGGCCGATGACACGGGTGAAGCCGAGGCGAGCGGCCTCCGCGATGCGGCGCGCCGACTGGGTGACCTGGCGGAGCTCGCCGCCCAACCCGATCTCGCCGATCGCGACCGTGCCCGGCGCGAGCGGGGCCGCGTCGTGCGCGCTGACGATCGCCAACGCCACGGCGAGGTCGACCCCGGGCTCCGCCGCCCGCACACCACCAGCGACACTGGCGTAGACCTCGGCGGTTCCGAGCCGGATCCCCGCGTGCTGCTCGAGGATCGCGAGGAGCAGCGGAAGTCGCGACGCGTCGAAGCCGGTGGCCGACCGGCGTGGCATCGGTGCCGCCGTAGGCGCGACGAGCGCCTGGACCTCGACCAGCATCGGGCGGCGACCTTGGACGATCGGGGCGACGACGGAGCCCGACG
The DNA here is from genome assembly GCA_031418075.1 of Actinomycetes bacterium. Lineage (GTDB taxonomy): Bacteria > Actinomycetota > Acidimicrobiia > IMCC26256 > PALSA-555 > DASUAO01. The sequence goes on along the minus strand of JANOWV010000684.1, from coordinate 1,176 downwards.
CGTCGGGTCGACGGTCGGAGAGGAACAACGCGGAGGGGTCGGGGACGTCGACGAGCCCGTCGCCGGCCATCTCGAAGAGCCCGAGCTCGGTCGTGGGGCCGAAGCGGTGCTTGAGCGCGTGGAGGAAGCGCAGCGTGTGGTGCCGGTCGCCGTCGAAGGTGAGGACGGTGTCGACGAGGTGCTCGAGCGAGCGAGGTCCGGCGAGGGCGCCGTCCTTGGTGACATGGCCGACCAGCACTGCGGGGATGCCCCGCGCCTTCGCGACCCGCACGATTGCCTGCGCGCAGTCGCGCACCTGGGCCACGGAGCCCGGGGCACCCGGTCGGTCGGGGTCGGAGATGGCCTGGATCGAGTCGATCGCGAGCACGTCGGGATCGGTTGCCTCGACGTGGGCGAGGACGCGACCCAGCTCGGTGTCGCCGGCCAGGAGGAGCCCCGCCTCGAGTGCGCCGACCCGCTCGGCACGCAGGCGCACCTGGCGCGGGGACTCCTCGGCGCCGATCAACAGGGCACGGGCCCCTGCCGCCGTGAGCCGACCCAGCGCCTGTAGCAGCAGCGTGCTCTTGCCCATCCCCGGCTCACCCACGAGGAGCGTCACCGAGCCGGGGACCAGCCCGCCGCCGAGGACCCGGTCGAGCTCTGCGATGCCGGTCGGGTACCGCTCGACGTCGTTGGGCTCCACGCTGCCGATCGGCACCGGACCCGCGCCCGGAGCGGCGAGGGGCGCAGCACTCCGGGCGCGGGGGGCGGCCGCCTCGACGAGCGAGCCCCAGACGCCGCACTCCGGGCAGCGTCCGAGCCATCGGGGCGATTCCGCCCCACACTCACCACAGCGGTGCACCGACCGGGCCTTCATGTCCGTGATCGTCACACGGGGGTGTGACAGCCATGATTTGGTGGCCGATCGCTCGCCTCGTCGTGCAGAGGAGCGGCCCCGCCGCCCGGTACCGTCGGCGGGATGTCCGCGCTCGTCGTCGGGTTCGACCTCGACATGACGCTCATCGACACCCGGCCCGGTATCGCCGCGGTGTGGGAGGCGCTGTCCGCGGAGACCGGTGTGTACGTCGACAGCGCGCAGGCCGTGAGCCGCCTGGGCCCGCCGCTTTCCGAGGAGGAAGGCATAGGCGACCTCACCCTCTCCGGCTGGTTCCGCACAGTTTGCGGCAATGGCGGCAA
>JANOWV010000683.1:0-6447 GCA_031418075.1 Actinomycetes bacterium | reverse complement strand
CATCGTGGAGGCGATCGTGCGGCTCGCGCAGTCCCTGCATCTCGAGACCGTGGCCGAAGGGGTCGAGACCGAGGCCCAGGCCCGTCATCTGCGCGCGATGGGATGCGACCGGGTCCAGGGCTATCTCGTCGCCCGACCTGCGGTAGCCCACCAGGTGGACTTCAGTCCCTACACGTTCGAGGCCGACTGAGCTTCACCCCGTCCGTCACCTGAACCGTCAGGCTGATCCGTCAGGCTGATCCGTCAGGGCGAGTCGAGGGTGAGCCCCGCGGCGACGCTGGCCCCGAGCTCCTGGCATGCCGCCAGGTCCGTCGGCGTCGGGTCCCCAATGACGCACACCGGGGCCTGCACCAGCCGCCACTGCAACCCCGTCGTGATCGACGCGAGCGCGCGCTCGGCGCCCGTCGTGTCGTTGTTGCCGTGCAGGTACGCGGAGAACGGCCGGCCGATGGTCGACTCGAGGCACGGGTAGTAGATCGTGTCGAAGAAGTGCTTGAGGGCACCCGAGAGGTAGCCCAGGTTCGCGGGGGTGCCGAGCACCAGACCGTCGGCCGCGAGCACGTCGGCTTCGGTCGCCGCGAGCGCCGGTCGCTCGAGCACCTCGACCCCCTCGATCCGGCCGTCTCGGGCGCCGGTGCGGACGGCGTCGAACATGGCGTGCATCGAGGGTGACGGCGTGTGATGGACGATCAGGAGCCTGGGCATGTGCCGGAGCAGCGTACGCGGCTAGATTGTCGACCTGAAAGGTCGGATTTCGACCGGTCGCCCCCGATCCGGCTCTCCTGATCCGGCTCCCCAACGTTCGAGGAACCCATGTCCGAACCGCGCGAACGCCCCCGTCGGGGCCTGCTGGTCGCCGCGGTTGTGGTGGGGCTCAGCCTGGCGCTGGCGCCCGTGGTGTTCCAGATGTTCTCGCGCGCACCCGGTGGCGGCGACATGATCGACGGGTTCCGGCCCTACATGACCGAGGCGAAGATCGGCCGGTACCAGCGGGACCTCGGCATCATCGACGCTGCACACACACAGATCGGGCGGTCGCTGCTCCCCGCGCTCAGCGACGGCCTCGGGCTCGACGACGGGCAGATCATCGCTCGTTTCCCGTCGTTCGCCTCGTTCACCGACGACTGGCCCGCCATCGAGGCTGACATGGGCGGGATGCTGCGCACCATGCGCGGCGACATCCCGAACTACGAGGCCGTCGATGCGCTCCCTCCCTTCGCGCTGTTCCCGTGGTTCTTCGTCGTGCCCGGGCTCTTCATCGCGGGTCTGGGGATCGCGGCGCTCGTCGCCTCGCGTCGGGGCCGCGCCACGCGCGGCCTCCTCATCGGGCTCGCCGTCATGGGCATCGGCGTGGTCGCCGCGCCGGCGATCTTCCAGATGTTCACTCGCGCGCCGAAAGGCGCCGACATGATCAACGACTTCCGCCCTTACATGACCGATTCCAAGCTGCAGTCGATCCAGGGGTACTTCGTCACGATCGCGGCCGGTGAAGGGAACCTCCGCACCGCGGTCCTTCCTGCGATCCCCTCCGGGTCCCGGCCGGAGATCGACCGTTTCGTGGGCGAGTGGCCCGGGATCTTCCGCGACTTCGCGCCGATGATCGCGACGATGCAGGAGAACATCGGGAACTACCAGGGTGTCGACGCGCTCCCGCCGTTCGACCTGTTCCCCTGGTTCTTCGTCGTCCCCGGCGCGCTCGTCGCGCTCTGCGCTTTCGGCGCCCGACCTCGCCACAGCCGGCGAACCCGTCCGTCCTGACCAAGATCACCCGTAGCCAGATCACCCGTCCCCAGATCACCCATCCCCAGATCAGCCATCAGAGGAGAAGCACATGCACACTCGCACCCGAGTCGTCCTCGCCACGATCGCCGCGCTGGCGCTCGTCGGGACGTCCACCGCGTCCGCCGGCGTCACGGCCAAGAAGAAGAGCTCCGCACTCGTCGGCACGTTCCAGGTCGATCCCGCCGCGTGCACGACCGCTGACGTGTCGGGCTCGTACTTCCGTATGGTCGCTGCCGGCGGCACTGCTGAGGCCGGCCCGTTCCTCCCGAACGGTGACTCCACGTGCACCGACCCCACGTACACAGGCCTCACCGCGGGGACCGACGGCGGGCTTCGCACAGGGGGCTACCAGCCGCAGCCCGATCCGCCGTTCGACGGGGCCGGGAACGGGCTCGCTGACGCGATCATCCAACCGGTCACCTTCTTCGCGTTGAACTTCGCGGTCTCCACGAACGCGACCGACCCGCAGAGCGGCGACGCGGTCTCGGCACCGAAGATCGTGGCTTCGAAGAAGGGTGCGCTGACCGGTCAGGTCGAGGCGATCTCGGTCGCGTACGGCGACCAGCAGTTCAACCAGGGTGCACCCAAGCCCGACGGTTCTGCGACCGGTGGGACGTCGAAGCTGCGCGGCACCTATGACAAGAAGTCCGGTGCGTACACCATCGAGTGGACCAGCCAGATCGCCGGAGGCTCGTTCGACGGGTTCACCGGGGTGTGGCACTTCGAGGGCACCTTCGCCAAGGCGTCGAAGAAGAAGGGCTAGCCGGAAGACGCGCGCCCTGCTTGCAGGGGCTCCGGGACCTTCGGCCTCGCCGAGCGGTACCGGGGCCCCTCGGCGCTTGGGCGCCTCGGTGCCGGGGCGTTCAGGATTCGGGCGTGGCTCCCGGGTGCACGAGGTAGTCGTCGGCCGCATCGTCGACCTCCAACGACACCACGCCCCGTGCTTGGGCCGCCTTGCAGAACTGCAGGAACCCGCCGTACCCGAACTGCTTCTCGGAGAAGTCGGCCTGACGCTTGCGGAGCTGGGTCTTCAAGCCCGAGAGGTGCGGCGGGCCGCTCTTCTCGTTGAGCTGCTCGACGGTCGACCGGAGCAGCTCGAACGCCGCTTCCTCGTCGCCGGCACCCGTCGGGAACGTGACCTCGGGATCGCCCTGGGCGCTGCCTTCGCGCAAGGACACGACACCGCGGTCGTCGAGATGGCGCATGAGCTCACCGAACCCTCGGAACCCGTAGTTCGCCTCGTTGAACGTCGGGTCCTTGCGCAAGATGGTGCGTTTGAGCAGCGACGCGAGCACAGGTCCGCTCGTGGTGCGTTCGACCCCGGCCAGCGTCCGGGTGACGAGTGAGCCCAGGTCGGCGGGATCAAAGGTCGGCGTCTCGACGACGTCATCGACGTCGGGTTCGCCTGTTTGCTTCGCGGCGGTCGTCGACTTGGCCGGTCGGCGTCCCGTGCGTTTCGCGGCGGACCGCGGCTTGGCACCTTCGATGCCCTCGAGGCGCTCGTAGAAGAGGAACTCGTCGCAGGCGGGGGGAAGCAGGGCCGAGGTGGAGGCCTCGACGCCGATGCCGATGACACGGCGGTTGAGCTCGCGCAGCTTGTGGACGAGTGGGGTGAAGTCGCTGTCGCCGGTGCCCAGCACGAAGGTGGTGATGTAGTCGCGTTCGAAGCAGAGCTCGATCGCGTCGACCGCCATCTTGATGTCGGCAGCGTTCTTGCGGACTGCGCCCATCCGCTGGGGGATCTCGATGAGCTCGACATGGTTCCGGGTGAGCACACGACGGTCGTCTTCGAAGTACGACCAGTCGGCGTAGGCCCGACGAACGACGACCCGGCCCCGCTCGGCAAGGGCGTCGGCGATGGGGCGGAAGTCGAACCCGTTGCCGCCCAGGGCTTCACGGGCGCCGATCGCGAGGTTCTCGTAGTCGAGGAAGAGGGCGATGCGCTCGTCGTCGGGGGTCACGTTGTCTCGGCTCTGATCACGAGCGACCCTACCGCGCCCGTGGGCACGGGTCGCCCGAATTGTCCGGTTTCTGGCGCTCCGAACGGCGCCGGTTCGCAAGATTGTCCGCCGTCTTGGCTCAAGATTACCACTCTCTGTGACGATGGGAAGGAAGGCCGCCGGATTGGTCCGGCCGAGCTCCTTCGAGGAAGGGCAACGTCCATGGGAACCGCAGTGCTCGATTCAGTGGCCGACGCCGGCGATTCTCGCTCGAAGTCTGAGGTCGCGTCCAAGGCGCGAGTGGCGAAGGTGGAGGCGAAGTCTGAGGTCGCGTCCAAGGCGCCGACCTTGGCGTCGACGAGGTACCTGGAGACGCTGAGGGAGCGCTCGTCGAGCATCGTGCTGGGTGATGACGAAACAGACGATTCGACCACGAAGCGTGCGACGGTCGAGAACACCGAAGTCGAAGTATCTGAAACCAGCGAGATCGAAGTGGAGTCTCCTGCGCCGGCATCTTGGGCACCTCGGTGCGTCCTGGGCGGGCTCGTGCGGGTGCTCGCCATGGCGATCCCCGTCACCGCATCGGCCGCGACGGGCATCGCCCTCGCCTCGGTGCTCCCGGAACCTTCGGGTGCCGTCGGAACGGTCCTCTGGTACGGCACGATCTTCGTCGCGTCGATGGTGGCCCTGTTCGCCGTCGATAGGTTCGCGCGTCGCCTGCTGCCGCTCTCCGTCCTGCTGCGCATCTCCCTGATCTTCCCCGACGAAGCACCTTCGCGACTCGGCGTCGCGCTGCGCGCCGGCAGCAAGCGCACACTGGCTCATCGCATCGAGAAGGTCCGTGCTGACGGCGGAGACCCGCTCGGCCCGGAAGAGGTCGCGATGCTCGGTGCCGCACTGAACGCGCACGACCGACGGACCCGCGGGCACTCCGAGCGGGTCCGCGCGCTCACCGAGCTCGTCGCCGACGAGATGGGTCTCCCTGCGGAAGACGCCGACCGCCTGCGGTGGGGTGCCTTCCTCCACGACATCGGCAAGCTCGCTGTCCCGGCGCCGGTACTGAACAAGGCCGGCAAGCTCGACGCACGTGAATGGCACGTCGTCCAGCGCCACCCTGTCGAAGGCGAGCAGTTCGCGGAGTCCCTCGAGGAGTGGCTCGGCGACTGGCTGCATGCGATCGGCCAGCACCACGAGCGATTCGACGGCACCGGCTACCCGGACGGTCTCGCCGGCGACGAGATCTCGCTCGCGGGCCGCATCGTGGCCGTCACCGATGCATACGAGACCATGACCGCGGTGCGCACCTACAGCCGACCCAAGACGCCGGTCGAAGCGCGGCGCGAGCTCAGCGCGTGCGCAGGGACTCACTTCGATCCGGTCGTGGTCCGCGGCTTCATGAACATCTCGATCGGCAAGCTCCGCTGGACGGCCGGCCTGGCGGCGTGGCTCGCACAGATCCCGTTTCTCGGGGTCCCCACGCGCGCGGGCGCCCAGATGGCCACCTCTGCTGCCGCCGCACAGGGCAGCGCCGGTGCAGTCGCCGGTTCGGTGCTCATGAGCGTCGCTGGCATCGCGACCCCGATCGCCATGGGCTCCGGCGTTGCCGCGGCCGCGATCGTGGCACCCCCCGCAGTGTCGAGCGATGCTCCGGGCGACGTGCCCGCCGCGGATGTGTCCGGCGACGTTGTCTCCGACCCGACGAGTTCCACCGTGTCGGGCGACGGCGCGAAGGTCTCTTCCACGGATGCCGAGAACGAGATCGAGACTGAGACCGACGGCTCGCCGGGCAGGGGCAGGGGCGCGAACTCCGGCAGTGGGAACGCGAACAGCGGTTCGGGATCGGGGTCCGGGAAGTCCGGCTCCGCCCCTGGGCAGACGGGTTCGACGCCCGGTCAGTCCGGTTCGACGCCCGGTCAGTCCGGTGCGCAGCCGCCCGGACAGTCCGGGTCAACCCCCGGTCAGTCCGGGTCAACCCCCGGTCAGTCCGGATCGAACTCCGGCAACGGCGGGAACGGCGGGAACAGCGGCGACGACTCCTAGTCGCCGGGAACGTGTCAGCTCTTCCCGAGCCCCCCGGGCACCTCGTCCATCGCCGTGAGCCGCGACGTGATCTCGGCGTGCACCTGTTCGATCGACTGGTCGCCGTCGATGCGCAGCACCGATCCGGTGTGCTCCATCCGCTCGATCATCGGGACCGTCTCGCGGCGATAGGCGCGCATGCGCCGGTCGATCGACGCATGCTCGTCGTCGTGGCGCCCGCGTTCCGCGAGACGCACCGCCACCACCTCAGGTGCCACGTGGAGCTCGATCACCGCGTTGAGGACGCGATCCTGGAGCATGGCCTCGAAGGCGTGGGCCTGCGGGGTCGTACGCGGGAACCCGTCCATGATCCAGCCGCGTCCCCCATCCTCCAACGCGGTGAGCCGTCGCCGCACGACATCGAGGACGATCCGGTTCGGGACGAGTCGCCCGGCATCCAGCAGCCCGCGCACGACCCGGGCGATCGGGGTGTGGCGGGTCGCGAGGTCTCGCAGGAGCTGGCCGGTCGAGACCGGCTCGAGGTCGTACCGCTCGGCCAGGAGGCGGGCCTGCGTGCCCTTGCCCGAACCGGGCGGGCCCACGAGTGCGAGGCGGAGGCGGAGCGGTGTTGCCGGGGTGGGACCGGTCACGCTTCCTCCGGGTCTGGGGGCGGGTACAGCGGCCGGATGGCCGCGGTGAGCGCGCG
>JANOWV010000682.1:0-1969 GCA_031418075.1 Actinomycetes bacterium | reverse complement strand
CCTGGGAGATGCCCGGCGATGTACTCGTTCACTTGGCGGACGTCGAGCACGGTTCCGTCGACATCGCCCGGGCCGATGATCGAGATGTGCGTGGACTCGCGGCCCGCGGCAGTCCACGTCGTGATTCCGCCGTCGAGCTCGCCCGCGAGATCCTCGATGCCGACGTCGAGTGCCTGACGCACGAGCTCCTCCCGATCCTGATCGTCATCGAGGACGAACACAACCGGCCGGTCGGGATCGACGAGCCATCCGAGCCAGGACGCGAACACCGGTCGCAGTTCGATGGCGAGAGCCCCTGGGATGTGCGCGGCGCCGAACGTGTGCAGTGGTCGCGCGTCGATGAGTTGTGCGCCGCCATCGAGAGCCGCGCGAAACGACTCGACGTCCAAGCGTGCGAGTTCGGGGACCGCGCCGTACAGGCGAGGTCCTCGACGGTTCACCTCTGGGCGGCGCGCGAAATAGCCGGGGAAGGACCCGAATCCGGCGAGGAGCTCGGCGACGAACGCGTCCTCGTTGGGGATCTGGAGGAGCGGGTTCGTCGTGCGTTCGTGGCCGATCGTCGTCGTGCGCGCCGATGCCCCCGGCGCGGAGCAGAACGACCCGGCCCCGTGCGTCGGATACACGCCAACCGTGTCGGGAAGCGTGAGGAGTCGTTCGTGCAACGAGCGGAACAGCAGGCGCGCGAGGCCCTCGGTCGGACCCTCACCGAGCAGGTCCGTGCGACCGACCGTGCCGACCATCAACGAACCACCACTGAACAGCGCGACTGCCTCGCTGCCGTCGCGCAGCACGTAGGAGAGGTGGTCGGGGGTGTGCCCGGGAGTTGCAACCGCCTCGAGCGTGTACCGGCCCATCTTGATGATGTCGCCGTCGCGCACCGGGTGATGTGGGCCCTCCAAACGTCCGGCCGCGGGCGCGAGGAAGACCGCGCCTTCTGCGGCGAGCTCGGGACTGCCCGAGATGTAGTCAGCGTGACTGTGCGTATCGGCGGTGAAGGCGATGCGTAGACCACGCCGGGCCGCCTCGTCGCGCTGCTTGGTGGGGAATCGACCAGGGTCGATCACCAGCGCGGTGCCGTCCCCGAGATCGACGAAGGAAGAGGTGTGTCCGAGCCCCTCGTCGACGACGCTGACGATGTCCAACCAGTCCTCCTGGGAGTTCTACAAATAATCGTATGAATATTTGACAAGATAGCCGATCGGGAGCACGCTGTATGGATGAGCGACAGAGCTGCCAAGGACGAGTTGTTCGACGCCTTCGCGGAGGTCGCCAAGGCGCTGGCGAGCGGGCGGCGAGCCGAGATCGTCGACGTGTTGGCGCAGGGCGAGCGATCCGTCGACGACATTGCCGGCGAGCTCGGCCAGAGTGTGGCGAACACCTCGCACCACCTCCGCGTCCTGGCCCGAGCCGGGCTGGTGTCCACCCGCAGAGTCGGCACCCGCATCTTCTACGGGCTCGCGAGTGATCAGGTCGCCGGGCTGTGGACCGCGATGCGCGACGTGGCCGGCGAGCATGTGGCGGCGATCGAGCGTCTCGCCGAGGCGTACCTCGGCGACCGCGACGGCCTCGACGCGATCAGCCGCGAAGAGCTGACCGTGCGGATCGAGCGAGGCGACCTCGTTGTGGTCGACGTGCGTCCCGAGTCCGAGTACCGCTCGGGCCATATCGCCGGTGCACGGTCTCTTCCGATCGAAGAACTCCGCCGACGGCTGCGTGAGCTCCCACGGGACACGGATGTCGTCGCCTACTGCCGGGGCCCGTACTGCGTGTTCGCAGACGACGCGGTCCGCGAGCTGCATCGTCACGGGTACCGCGCCTGGCGACTCGAGGACGGGTTCCCAGAATGGAAACGCGCGCGTCTGCCGGTGATGGTCGGGGAAGGGAGCGAGCAGTGAGCACGACACCAGAACTGGTTGTGGACCCGGAGGTCCTTCGCTCGCAAGTGCAAGACAAGTACCGCGCCGTCGCC
>JANOWV010000681.1:0-6218 GCA_031418075.1 Actinomycetes bacterium | reverse complement strand
TCGTGAACGGCGCCCGGACGTCCCTCCTGATCGGGTTCGCGAGCATGCTCATCGGGGTCATCATCGGGACGATCGTCGGCGCCATCGCGGGCTATGTCGGCTCAGGCGGGCGGCGGCGTGGGCTGCGCCACGGGTGGGCGCGGCTCCCAGGCCGGCGGTGCGGGAGGCGGCGTCGGCCCGCCTCCAAGCGGTGGGTTCGGGGGCCAGGTGGACATGAGCGTCGCTCCCTCCTTCGTGTGTGACCGGGACGGAACGTCGGGGTCACACGCAGATGATCACGCGGATCGTCGTATCGAGCGTACCGCCTCGAGGGGCGAGAACGACCGATGTCTCCACTTGACGAGCGTCGATCGGCGACGACCGTGGTTCAGGAGAACGACTGACCACACCCGCAGCTGCGCTGCGCGTTCGGGTTGTTGATGGCGAAGCCGGCGCCCTGGAGACCGTCCTTGTAGTCGAGGGTCGCCCCACCGAGCATCTGCTGGCTCGCCGCGTCGATCACGACCTGGACACCGTCGCGCTCGACGCGGAGGTCGTCGTCGGCGACGTCAGAGTCGAAGAACATCTCATAGCTGAAGCCAGAGCAGCCACCCGGACGCACCGCGACGCGGAGGAACAGGTCGACGTCGCTGGCCTCGGCCGCGATGAGGCTCTTGACCTTCGCCGCGGCCTCTTCGCTCATGTGGAACACCTGGTTGGCGTCGGTGACGGTGAACATCGACATGTCGTGCTTCTCCTGTTGGTGTGGACTGGCTCAGACCCCGGCGCCGATGGCCACAGTCACGTGACACGGCTCGGGGTCGTACAACGTCGCGAACTCCTCAACTCTTCCCCCGCCAACCTGCTCCACGAGCCCTTCGCACAGGCCACGGTGCAGGTTGCAGACGAGCTCGGGGTACGCCTCGGCGAGCTCCTTGAACGGGCAGTGCAAGAACTCGATCCGGGCCCCACCCTCGGAGGTGCCATCGCCGGGCGCCGCGACCGGCTCGAAGCCCAGCCCGTGGAGCTCCGCCTCGAGGGCGTCGACGCACGACGCGGCACGGATCCGGCGGCCGGCGGCCCGCCCCCACGAGCTCCCGGTCTCGATCGCGTCCTGCGGGCTCGCGCCCACTTGCTCCGACAGCGCGCCGAGGAGCCCCGCGAGGAGCGCGTGCGCAGGAGGGTCGAAACCGAGGCCGGGAGCCCCGTCGGCCAAGAAGTAGAGGTGCTGGGGGCGTCCGACCGTGCCGCGGTGCACGGCTTCCACGTCGACCAGACCCGCGTCGCGCAGCTTCTCGAGGTGGAGACGGATCGTGTTGGGGTGGACTCCCAGGCGATCGGCGAGGTCTTGCGCCGCGAGCGCACTGGTGGACGTCGAGAGCTCGCGATAGATCGCGTAGCGAGTGTCGTCGGCCAGCGCCTTGAGGACGGGGAGCTCCATCGCTCGTTGACGGTAGCCCGACGCGGGCATATTTTCAAGGTTGGTATTGTTTTTCAAGGCAGCGCCGGGCATCCGGCGACGCCGCCACCGGCACACTGCCGCCGCCAGCAGAGGGACCGTCCGCCATGCGTGCAGCGACCCCCACCACCGAGCAGGTGCGTGGCGTGCTCGCGGGCGTCATGGACCCCGAGCTCAAGGCCAGCATCATCGACCTGGGGATGGTCGGGGACGTCAGGGTCGACCCCGACGGCACGGTCACCGTCCCGGTCGTGCTCACCACGGCCGGATGCCCACTGCGGCACCAGATCAAAGTCGACGTCGAGTCGAAGGTGCTCGGCCTTCCTGGCGTCGAGTCGGTCAAGGTCGAGTACGGCGAGATGACCGCCGAGCAGAAGACCGCCGCGATGTCGCGCGCCCGGTTCCAGGCCCGTGAGCACGCCGAGCCCACTGAGGTCGCCGCGACGACGCGGGTGCTCGCCGTCGCGAGTGGGAAGGGCGGCGTCGGGAAGTCGTCGATCACAGTGAACCTCGCCGCTGCCCTGGCCGCACGTGGACTGGCCGTAGGGGTGCTCGACGCCGACATCTGGGGGTTCAGCGTCCCCCGGATGCTCGGGATCGATGAGCGCCTCGGTGGCACCGACGGGAAGATCGAGCCGGTCAACGTCCCGGTGGAGCGAACGCTCGGCACCGGCGATCCCGGTCGGCTCGCAGTCGTGTCGATGGGATTCCTCGTCGACGACGAGCGCACGGCGCTCATGTGGCGTGGACTCGTCCTCACCCGGGCGCTCGAGCAGTTCCTCACCGACGTGCGCTGGGGCGAGCTCGACTACCTGTTGATCGACATGCCACCGGGCACCGGCGACATCCAGATGGGGCTCGCGCGGATGCTCCCCCAGGCCGAGATGCTCGTCGTCACCACGCCCGCACTCGCCGCGCAGAACGTCGCGACTCGGGTCGCCGACATGGCCCGACGATCGCACATGAAGGTCGCTGGCGTGGTCGAGAACATGACCGCGTTCGTCACGCCCTCGGGCGAGCGCTACCCGCTCTTCGGTGACGGCGGCGGCGAGGCGCTCGCGCTCGACATCGACGCGCCGCTGCTCGCCCGGATCCCCATCGAGCCCGCGGTCGCGTCGGGCGGCGACTGCGGCGTGCCCGCGGTGCTCGCAGCCCCGACGGGCGTCGCGGCCCAGGTGTTCCGCGACCTCGCGGCAACGATCGTCGAGGACGTGCTCCCGCCGATCGAGATGGCCGGGTGCACCGCTCGGATGATGGAACTGATCGGCCAGATCGACGCGCCGGAGCAGCCCGGTAGCTAGGACTTGGTCGCGCTCCACACCGACCGAGCCGAGGTCCCGTCGACCTTCCCGTCGGCCTTCAGCTTCACCAGGTGCGCGTGCACCTGCCAGCCGGCCGCATCGACCAGCTCCGTCGGGAGCTCCTGGCCCCCGTAGATCTCCGCGACGAGGTCGCGCACCTTCACCTCGCCGGCCTTGGTGACCAAGCGCAGGATCTGTCGCTCACGCTGCTTCCGATGGGCGATGTACTCGTCGATGCGCATCTTGGGGTCCTCGATCACATCGCCGTGACCCGGGGCCAAGCGGCTGAGCCGCAGCTTGCGAAGTCGGTCGAGCGAGTCGAGGTACTCGGCCATGTCGCCGCCGCGTCGCGGGTTCACCACTGACCACGTCCCGTCGAGCACGGTGTCGCCGGTGAAGAGCATGCGCTCTTCCTCGAGTCGGAAGCACACGTGGTTCGGCGCGTGCCCCGGCGTGTGGAGGACCTCGAGCGCGAACTCGGTCCCTTCGATGGTGTCGCCGTCGGCGATCGTGCGGTCGGGGATGACACCGCTGCCGTCCTTGTCGCGCTTCGAGAACGCGAGGACCTCGGCGCCGGTGGCCTTCACGACCCGTTCGGTCGCGGGCGCGTGATCCGGATGGGTGTGGGTGAGCAGAACCCATCGCACGCGTTCGCGCATCGAGGCACCGACGATCGCGTCGACATGGGCCTTGTCATCGGGACCGGGATCGATCACGGCGACCTCGTCGATCCCGACGAGGTAGGTGTTCGTCCCGGGGCCCGTGAACGGTCCGGGGTTCGGCGCGACGATCCGCCGCACGAGCGGTGACAGCGCGCTGGGGACGCCTGTCGTGAGATCGGGCATCAGCCGGCCCCGGCCGCGCGGCGGTGGGTTGTCGAATGTGCGAGCGCGTCGACCTCGGAATCGTCGCCGTCACCGGGGAGGCGCACCTGCCATCCCTGGTCCGGATTGATCACACGGAGCGCCGGCGTCGACTCCACCCAAGCGTGGTCCACTGCTGCGAGCAGCGCCGCGGAATCGTGGAACCGCGCCAGCGCCTGCAGGCTGCGGAAGGTGGGGTAGATGAGCTCGATCTCTTGCCGTCCGGCGCGCGCGAGCGCATCGGTCGGGCGCATCCATTCGGACGCCACCGTCTCGTCGGCGTCGTGCGCGTACGCGTGATCGGCCGGCGCCGGTGCCACGAAGAACCACGTGTCGTAACGACGCGGTGCCGGCGACGGAGTGATCCAGCGAGCGAACGGACGCAACCCACCCGCGTCGAGCACCAAGGACTCGGCCGCGACCATGGCCGCGAACGAGGCCGCACCTGACGCAATCGACGATCGCTCCGGCGCCAGACGGTCGCTGACCCGCGTATCGACCGGGAGCTCGGTCGACGCGTCGCGGGCGAGGAGTACCCCACCCTCTTCGAACGACTCTCGAATCGCCGCGACCCAGAAGCCGACAGCGCCTTCGACACCGAGAGTCGCATCGGCGTGCCCTGCGTCGAGGCCGTGGACGAGCCGCAGCATCTCGGGCGAGCGATCGGCGGGATCGACCGCGCCCCCGGGAAAGACGTATGCACCCGCGACGAACGCCGAGCGGAGGTTCCGGCGGAGGAGGAACACCTCGAGCACGCTGGTCGTCGCGCCGCCCGGCCCGAGCCGGGTGCCGGACGGACTCGCGTGGGAGTCATCGTCGTGCGATCTACCGCTCGGGGCGTCCCGCACCAACATGACGGTCGCCGCCTCGCGGGGCTCCACCACACCATCCTACGCCCTGCCTGCGCACGCTCGTTCCTGGGTAGTGGGTCAGGTCACCAGTCGAGTCGTTTCAGGGCACGCCGAAGTTGCTCGTCGCGGTGTGCGAGTGACACCTCATAGTCGGGAGTGTGACCTTGCTGTCGGTACGCTTCGAAGGACGCCAAGTCGTAGTGCCGCTTGCTGACAGACATGAGGTCGTACACGGCGAGTTCGTCGGATGCATACCCGACAATGTCCGAGTACGCGTCAGCCAGGCGATCCGCGAGATCAGGGCCGAGGAGGAAACACACCTCACCCCTGCAATACGCCAGTTCTGACCAGCGTGCGTCGAGTCGGGCTGCGTTCCAGTCGACGACACCGCTGATACGGCCGCGATGCCAAAGAACGTTGCTCGGGTTGAGGTCACCGTGAGTGAAGACGTGCTCTGACGTCAGTGACGGCAAGTGAGCCGTGACTGCGTTGACTGCCCTTGAGGTCAACGAGTCATGTTGGCCCGCTGGGGGGCGCCACGTCTCAGCAAGTGGAGGTCGCGTGAGCGCACCTTTGGCGCCGTCCAGAGCAGTTTCGTGTAGCTCCGTCAACGCTCGTGCGAGGGACCCAATCCATGAGTCGACGTCTTTGGGGGCCACGTCCGGACGTCCCATCACCCGCGACATGACGATGGCTGGCCTGCCGAACCAAGTCGATTCGAGGTCAGCCGCGATGGGGTCGGGCACCGGCGTCGTTACCCGCTGTGCGAACTTGAGGCGACTCCACTCCAGAGGTGCCGTGTCGTCACGTCGCGGAATATCTTGACGACCACTCGGCCGGGGGCCCGGTCGAGGGTTACGTCGTAGGTATCAGACGCCCCGCCGCCAACCAAGCGGTGCATGCGCGTGACACGGGCGCCAGGTGCAAGAGCTTCGGCCAACGCGGCCCAACCCGGGTGTCTCGGGGACATGGGACCTCAGTATTACCCCTGCCCCCGCCGTGACCGCAGGTCGAGGCTCGTTCTTGTGCAGGACCGCCGCTTGCACAAGAAGTTCCTTCAGGTCAGCAGTTCTTGTGCAAGGCCGTCTAGCCCGGCACCTCAAACTGAGCCACTACCCGTTCCTGACCGGGTCCGTCGCGGGAATGGGGGCGTACGCTCGCGTGTCGTGGATCCCCGTCGCGCGCTTCCCGCGGTCGAACGTGTCATCGCCGACCTGGCAGCCGAACATGCCGCGGTGCCGCAGCCACTGCTCGCTCGATGTGCGCGCGACGCGATCGACGCGGCTCGGCTGCGACTCGCCGAGGGCGTCGACGTCGATCCCGAAGATGTGGTCAACGACGCACGACTGCGCGTGACGCACCTCGGCCGGCGCATGCTCCGCCCAGTGCTCAACGCAACTGGCGTGATCGTGCACACCAACCTGGGTCGGGTCCCGCTCGGGGAGCCGGCGCTCGATGCGGCCCACCGAATCGCGTCGGGATACTCCAACCTCGAGTATCGGCTCGACGAGGGGCGACGCGGATCACGCCACGAGCACGCAGGCAGCCTGCTCGCCCTCGCGTGCGGAGCCGAGGCCGGGATCGTCGTCAACAACAACGCGGCGGCGGTGCTCCTCGCGCTGGCTGCGATCGCTCGCGGTAAGGACGTCGTCGTCTCACGGGGTGAGCTGGTGGAGATCGGCGGCGGGTTTCGCGTGCCCGAGATCATGGCCGAGTCCGGTTGTCGACTCGTCGAGATCGGCACGACCAACCGCACCCGTGTCGA
>JANOWV010000680.1:0-13994 GCA_031418075.1 Actinomycetes bacterium | reverse complement strand
CCGGCCGCATCTCCGGGCGGGTTCCGGAAGACCGATCCGGCGTTCGCACCTCCCGGCTGGTGCTCTCGGCGCCAGCGGACGATCTCGTCGATGCGCGCCTGGCACTCGTCAGGGAGGGCCGGCTCGGCGCGCAGATCGGCGCCGACCACGACCTCACCGGGTGCGAGGTTCGAGTGCCGGTACCCGAGGTCGAGGTCATCGATGTCGCGCCGGGCGATCTCCCCCGAGCCCGACAGCAGGTCGACGACACGGGCGTGGACGAGCACGTCGCGCGTCTCCCGACCGTGGCCACCGGCATTCATGCGCACCGCTCCCCCGATCGAGCCGGGGATCCCGACCAGGAATTCGAGTCCGCCGAGACCACCGGCAGCCGCGCGACGCGCGACGACGGGGAGCGGAGCCGCTCCGCCTGCCCGCACGACCCGCGCATCCGGATCGAGCTCGACCTCCTCGAATCGACCTTGGAGCACGATGCCGAGACCTTCGAAGCCTTCGTCGGCCACGAGGAGGTTCGAGCCGCGACCGAGGACGAGGAGCGGCGGCCGATGCTCAGCGACGACGGATGCGAGTGCAGCCAACGCGGCCTCGTCGCCCAACCGGGCGACAACCCGGATCGGGCCGCCCAGTCGGTACGTCGTGAGGTCGGAGATGTGCCGTTCGCGTTCGACCTTCCCGGGGAGGGCAGCCTCGAGCGCCTCGGTCATCGCCTCCAGATCACGGGACTCCAGGTCGTGGCGGGTGCCGTTCACGACCGGCCTCGCGCGGCGTGTGCTTCCATCCACTCGTCAGGCACCGTGGTGAGGTCCCCCGCACCGAGCGTGAGGACGAGGTCGCCGGGGCGGGTGTGGTCCAGGGCATGTCGCACCACGTCGGTGCGCCGCGGGAGGTACGTCACCGACGTTGCGGGGTGGGCATCGAGCACGGCCTGGACAAGAAGTCTGCCGGACACACCGGGTCGTGGAGCCTCGCCCGCGGCATACACGTCGGTGAGCACCACCGTGTCGGCGTCGACGAACGCGTCGGCGAAGTCTTGCCAGAGCTTCTCAGTACGCGAGTACCGGTGGGGCTGGAAGACCGCGACCACTCGTCGCCATCCGCCTTCACGCGCCGCACTGAGCATGGCGCGAACCTCCGACGGCAGATGGGCGTAATCGTCGATCAGCGTCACGCCATCGATCTCGCCCCGGAACTGGAACCGACGAGCGACACCGCCGAAGCCGCCCAGGCCGCGCTTGATCGCGTCGAACGGTACGCCGATCTCGCAGGCGAGCGCGACTGCCCCGAGCGCGTTCAGGGCGTTGTGGCGGCCGGGGACCGGCAGCTCGATGACCCCGAGCGCGACGCCGCGGTACTCGACCGTGAACCGACTCCCGAGTCGATCGCTGGAGTGCCCGTCGGCGCGATAGTCGGCGTCGTCCGCGAACCCGTAGGTGACGGTCCCGGCGACACGTCCCGCAAGCGTCCGCGCGATGTCGTCGTCGGCACAGACCACGCGGGGACCGGAAATGTCGGCGAGGTACGACTCGAACGCGTCGACCAGTGCCGCGAAGTCGCCGTAGTGCTCGAGATGATCTGGCTCGACATTGGTGAGGATCGTCGCTTCGGGCGCCAACACGAGGAAGGTCCCGTCACTCTCGTCGGCCTCGACGACGAGCCACTCCCCGTCGTCGAACGCAGCGTTCGTGCCGACCTCGTTGAGGTCGCCGCCGATCAGGAAGCTCGGGTGCCAGTCCGCAGCGCGGAGCACGAGGGCGAGCATCGAGGACGTCGTCGTCTTGCCGTGACTCCCTGCGACTGCGATCGACCGGCGGGTCGCGACCAGAACCCGCAACGCGTCGGCGCGACGCAGCACGGGGATCCCCCGAACCTCGGCTTCGACGACCTCCGGGTTGCTGGAGGGGATCGCAGTCGACCGGACGACCGCGTCGAGGTCCATCGGCAGATTGGCGGCGGCATGGCCGACTCGGGCGTCGACACCCTGGCCCCGCAGTCGCTCCAGCACGGCCGACTCGCGCAGATCGGATCCGCTCACGCGATGACCCATCCGCGCCAGCACGGTCGCGATCGCGCTCATCCCGGCACCGCCGATGCCGACGATGTGGACACCGCGCGGTGCATCGAGATCGAGATCAGGCGTCACCGGCAGCCTCCTCGACCAGGTCGGCGACCGCGGCCGCGGCCCCCGGTTCGGCGAGCATCTTCGCGGCGCGACCCATGGCGTCGAGCCGTCCCGTCTCCACGAGCAGCGTTGTCAGCTCCGCGTCGAGCCGAGGACCGTCGAGCACGCCGTCTGCGACCACGACTGCTGCGCCAACCCGGGCGAGGGCCTCGGCGTTGCGGGTCTGGTGATCGGCCGGCGCGTGCGGGAGCGGGACGAGCACCGACGGCGTCCCCGTCGCAGCGAGCTCGGCACATGTGACCGCACCGGCACGGGCGACAAAGAGCGCCGCTCGCTCGTAACGGCCCGCCATGTCCTCTTCGTACGCGACGAGCGTGTACGAGAGCACATCGGATGGTCGACGAAGCCGGGTCAGGCCCTCGTCGCAACGTTCGAAGTCGCGCGCACCACAGATGTGGTGGATCGCGACGTCGTCGCGCGCGCGCCAGCGGTCGAACAGCTCGAGTGCCGCGTTGTTGATGCTGCGTGCCCCGAGACTCCCACCGACGAACACGACGAAAGGTGGATCGAGGTCGGGCGCGCGGACGATCGCGGCGAGACCCGCGCGCACCGGGTTCCCGGTGAGGACGGCACCGCGGAGAGGTGTGTCGGGCAGCGACACGGCTGGACGAGCGCCGAGTCGGACCGCGACCCGGTTCGCAAGTCCGGGTGCGGCGTTCTGCTCGTGCACGATCGCGGGGACCCGTCGGAGTCGCGCGGCGAGGATGCACGGGAACGACGCGTAGCCGCCGACACCTAGCACGACCCGCGGGCGGTAGCGGCTGATGATCCCGAACGCCGCAACGACGGCGCGCGCGATCCCCGCGACAGCTCCGATGTTGGCCAGGATCGCGCGGGGACCGAAGCTGCGTCGGATGCCTCGGCCGGTCAGGAGGTCGATCGGGTAGCCCGCAGCCGGCACGGCAGTGGCCTCGAGCCCTCTGCGCGCGCCGACGAACCGGATCGCGTCGCGGGGGTGGCCCCGACGGGTGAGATCCTCGGCGATGGCAAGCGCCGGATACACGTGCCCACCCGTGCCGCCGCCAGTGACGAGCGCGAAGACCGGCGCGACCTTCGTCACCGCGCACCGCGTCGAACGGCCCGAGCGTCGGTCGCCGATTCCTGGCGCCCAGACCCCTCTGCGTCGTACTTCACGTGCGTCGCGCCCTGGCGGGCGACGTTGGTGAGGATCCCCACCGCGATCATGGTCACGACCAGCGACGAGCCGCCAAAGCTCACGAACGGGAGCGGGATGCCCGAGACCGGCAGCAGTCCGACGACCGCACCGATGTTCACCGCGGCCTGCACGACGACCCACACGGTCACCCCGGTCGCGAGCAGCATCCCGAACCGGTCGGGTGCATGGAGAGCGACGCGGACGCCCAGCACGGCGAACGCGCCGAACAGTGCCAGGACCGTCATCGTCCCGAGGAGCCCGAGCTCCTCACCGATGATGGCGAAGATGAAATCCGTGTGAGCGTTGGGGAGGAACAGCCACTTCGCTCTGCTCGCGCCCAGCCCGACACCGAGCGGGCCGCCGCTTCCCAGGGCGATGAGCGACTGCACGATCTGATAGCCCGCGTTCGCCGCGTCGGCCGTCGGGTTCAAGAACGTGAACACGCGTGCTCGTCGATACGGAGCCGCGACCGCGAGCACGGCGGAAAGCACCACTCCCGACCCCGCGAGGAGCGCGAGGTGAAGCGTTCGGATCCCTCCCGCGACCATGACGGCGCCGACGATCACGGCGATCAGGACCGTGGTGTCCAGATCCGGCTCGATGCACACCAGCGCACTCACACCGGCGAGCACCAGCAGCAACGGGCGGAGCACACGCCGGGTGTTGTGGAGCTCACCCGATCGGCGAGCCAACAAGTCGGCGGCGAACACGAGCAGCGCGAGCTTCGCCAGCTCGCTGGGCTGGAACGTCACCGGCCCGGCGCCCACCCAGCGCCGCGACCCCGCGACGTAGATCCCGATCCCGGGAACGAGGACGGCAATGAGCAACACGATGGTCGCGGCGAGCATCGGGCGCACCACTCGGGCCCAATGGTGGTAGTCGACCCGCGCCGCGATCAGGAACACCACGATCGCGACGCCGGTCCAGATGAGCTGGCGCTGGAAGAAGTACCAGGCCGATCCGTAGTTCGTCAGCGAGACCACCGACGAGGCCGAGAGCACCATCACGACACCCACGATCACCAACGCGCCGATGTTCAGGATGAGCAGGTAGTACCGCTGCGGAGGCGCGGTCGACACGACACCGCGCGACCGGGTGCTCGGGCGCTCCTCGGTCTTGTGCTTCATGATCGAGCCGACCTCTCCATCATCAGGACCTCGTGCGCGAAATCGTCGCCACGCGCGGCATACGACGAGTACCAGTCGAACGAGGCGCAACCCGGGCTCAGCAGGACGGTGTCGCCGTCTCGCGCGAGTGCACGCGCCGACGCAACCGCTTCTGCCATCGACGGTGCTGTACGCACGGGAACGTGCGTATCGCTGAATGCATGGACGACCTCGTTCGCGGCGTCGCCGATCGCGACGACTCCGCGCAGTGAGGGCGCCAACGCACCGAGCGCCGACAGGTCGAGCCCCTTGTTCTGGCCGCCGGCGATCAGGACGAGCGTTTCGATACCCTCCGCCGCCGCGAGCGTGGCGTGGACGTTGGTCGCTTTCGAGTCGTCGATCCAGCGCACGCCGTCGGTCTCAGTGACGAGGCTCATGCGGTGCGCGATCCCGGTGAACTCCCGCAGGGTCGTCGCGATCCCTCCGACAGTCGCGCCTGCTTCGAGCGCGAGGGATGCCGCCGCCAACGCGTTGGCGAGGTCGACGGGCCGCGTGCGTGGCATCTCGTCGACTGCGAGCAGCTCGACGTCGTCGGCGCTGACGAGGCGTCGGCCGGTTGCGGTGTCGACGACCCGCGCACCTGCCGCTGCACCCGACGCGACCGAGAAGGGGACGCGTCGCCCCGGCGCGCCAGCGACGAGGCCGGCGACCACGGGATCGTCGGCGTTGAACACCACAACGTCCTCCGCGCGTTGGTGGGCGAACACGTTCCGCTTGGCCTGCGCGTACGCATCGAACGTGCGGTGCCAGTCGAGGTGGTCCTCACCGAGGTTCAGCAGCGCAGCCGCGCGCGGGCGGAACTGCTCCGTGAAGCGGAGCTGGAACGACGAGACCTCGGCCACGACGACCTCGTGCTCGCCCGTGACGGCGTCGAGCAGGGGGACGCCGATGTTGCCCGCGGCGACGGCACGGACACCCGATGCCTCGAGCATGGCGGTCGTCAACGTCGTGACCGTCGTCTTGCCGTTCGTGCCGGTCACCGCGATCAGGAATGGAGGAGCCGGACGGGCTGCTGCGACGGCGGCCGCGAGCTCGATCTCGGACCGGATCGGGATCCCGAGGTGCCGTGCGGCCGTGATCGCCACGTGGCGCTCAGGGACTCCCGGGCTCGGCACGAGCTGGTCGGCGCCTCCGACGGTCGCCCGCGTCGTCGCAGCATCGGGTGCCGCCAGCACGGTGGCACCCGCGGCGGCAAGGCGCGCCGTGCGCTCGAACCAGTCCGCAATCGCCTCCGGATGGTCCTCCATCACCACGACGTCGCAGCCGACACTCACGACATGGCGCACGACCGATGCCGCGGTGATCGCCGAACCCAGCACCACGGTGACCATCAGTCGATCGCCCCTGGGATCTTGATGAAGTCGGCGTAGAAGAGGCCGAGGCCGAGGACCGCGCACGCCCCCGCGAAGAGCCAGAAACGGACGATCACGGTGAACTCCGGCCAGCCGAGCACCTCGAAGTGATGATGGATCGGCGCCATGCGCAGCACCCGTTTTCCGAAGCCCCGGAACGAGATCACCTGCGCGATCACCGAGAGCGTCTCGAGCACGTAGAGCCCACCGAGGATCGGGAGCAGGAGGATCGTCTGGTTGAGCAACGCCAGCCCGGCCATCGCGCCGCCGAGCGCCAGCGACCCGGTGTCACCCATGAAGATCCGTGCCGGGGCGGCGTTCCACCACAGGAAGCCCCCGCACGCACCCGCCAGCGCCCCGGCCACGATCGCGAGGTCCACTGCCGACGCGGCTTCGACGCCGTACTGGGAGGTGTGCCGGAACTGCCAGAACGCGATGACCATGAACGCCGCGAACACCAGCGTCGCCGATCCGGCGGCGAGCCCGTCCATGCCATCGGTCAGGTTCACGGCGTTGGACGTCCCGTAGATGACCACCACCGCGAGCGCGAACCACACCCACATGCCGAGGTTCAGGTCGAGCGCTCGGGTGAACGACAGCTTCGTCGACACGTGTGCCCACTCCAGGGCGAGCAGTGCGAACCCTGAGGCGACGAGCAGCTGACCGCTCGTCTTGCCCCGCTTGCGCAGACCGAGATTGCGGCCGCGGCGGACGCCCAGGTAGTCGTCCACGAACCCGACGACCGCCAGCCCGATCACGACGAACATCAGGGTCAGCCCGGTACGCGCGAACTTGAGCTGCTCGGTGCGGACGTGCGCGACGAGATACCCGAGGGTCGCACCCGCGACGATGGCGATGCCTCCCATCGTGGGAGTCCCCGCCTTCTGCGCATGCGGATGGGTGAACGGACCGTCGTCACGGATCAGCTGCCCGATCCCCCGTCGGCGGAGCAGCCGGATCAGGAACGGGGTCCCCAGGACGGTCGTCCCGAAAGCGATCGCAGTACCGATGAGCAGCGCGATCACGATGCATGCTCCCGTTCGACCAACGCTTCGGCAACCTGCTCGAGGCCGACTGCCCGACTCGCCTTCACGAGTACAGCATCACCGGAACGAACTTCACGCAGGAGCAGCGCGACCGCGTCGTCGGCATCGTCGACACGGTGGACGATGAGCGACGGAATGGTTGCGGCGTCGACCAACGGCCCGAGTGCGTCCCCGACGGCGACGAGGACGTCGATGCCTCCCGATGCCACCGCTTCGCCGACCGCCGTATAGCCGTCTTCGGCGTGCGCACCGAGCTCGAGCATCTCGCCGAGCACCGCGATCCGTCGGCCCTCGACGGCGAGCGCCGCAAGTGACCGGACCGCGGCCACGGCCGACGTGGGACTCGAGTTGTAGGCGTCGTTGACGACGGCGACGCCATCGGGCGTCCGGGTGAGCTCCATCCGTTGCACCGCACCGCGTGCACGGGCGAGACCCGCCGCGACTGCTTCGGGGGCCACGCCGAGATGGAGGGCGACAGTGGCCGCCATCGCGGCGTTCTCGACCTGGTGCTCGCCGCGCACCCCGAGGGTCGTCGCGAGGTTGCCCCAGGGGGTCGACAGCGAGAGCGTCGCACGGAGCTCGGCATCGAGGGTCACGGCGCCGATCGCGACGTCGGCCGTCGGCGTCCGTCCGACGGTCACGACCCTGGCCGCGGTTCGCTCGGCGAGCGAAGGTGTCGCGTCGCACCCGGCGTTGAGGACCGCGAGCCCGTCGGCGGGGAGCGCTTCGACCAGCTCGCCCTTGACGGCCGCGATCCCGGTACGCCCCTCGAGGTGCTCCGCGTGGGCCCATCCCACGTGCGTCACGATCCCAATGGTCGGGCGGGCGATCTCGGCAAGGTCACGGATGTTGCCCGCGAACCGCGCACCCATCTCGGCGACGATGACCTCGACGTCATCGGGCGCGCCGAGCAGCGTGATCGGGAGCCCAGCTTCGTTGTTGAACGACGACGGACTCGCGTGCACTCGGAACGCCGGCGACAGTGCGGCAGCGGTGAGGTCCTTGGTGGCGGTCTTGCCTGCCGAGCCGGTGACCCCGACCACAGTGACGTCGACCAGCCGATCGCGAGCGTGACGCGCGACTGCCGCGAGCGCGCGTGACGGGTCGTCGACCCGGATCACCGCGGGCACCGACCCGCTCGCATGGTCGACCGGCTTGGCGACCAGTGCCACCGTCGCGCCGCGCGAGAACGCATCCGCGACGTACGCGTGTCCATCTCGCTCAGCTTCGAGCGCGACGAAGCACGCCCCGGGGACGACCGTCCGTGAGTCGATCGAGAAGGAGATGACGAGCGCGTCGGGGTCGCCCGACACGATCTCCCCTCCACACGCAGCCGCGATCTCGCGCGTCGTGAGCTTCACGACAACGCCTCCAGCTCTTCACGGACGACGACACGATCGTCGAACGGGACGGTCGTCGTCCCCGTCGTCTGGCCCGACTCGTGTCCTTTGCCGGCGATCAGCACGACGTCGCCGCGGTCGGCTTCGCCGATCGCCCGTCGAATCGCTAGACGTCGGTCGATCTCGACCTGAACCCGGTCCAACCCCGACGGCACTCCTGCCAGCATCTCGTCGACGATCGCCTGCGCCGACTCCGAACGCGGATTGTCAGACGTGAGGAAGGCTGCGTCGGCGCGGACACCCACGAGGGCACCCATCGCCGGGCGCTTCTCTCGGTCGCGATCCCCACCACACCCGACGACCGCGATCAGGCGATGGCCGTGCGCGTGCGCTCGTGCCGCATCGAGGGCGTGAGCGAGTGCCGCCGGCGTGTGCGCGTAGTCGACGAGCACGGTGAATTCCTGGCCGACGTCGACGCGTTCCATGCGTCCGGGCACGATCGCCGCGGCGGCGAGACCCCGGGCAATCGCCTCGAGATCGATCTCGATGAGCAGGGCAAGCGATGCCGCGGCGAGTGCGTTCAACACGTTGAGCTCGCCGATCAAGCTCGTCGAGACCGCGACCGATTCGTCGGTGCGACGATCGGTCAGGACGAACTCCATGCCTCGGTCGTTCGACCGGAGCTCCGTCGCCACGACGTCGGCGTCCTGACCGATGGCGTAGGTGAGCACGGTGAGACCCAGGGTCCGGGCACGAGACACGAGATCGGGGCCACGCTCGTCATCGATGCCGATCGCGGCCGCGCCCGTGAACTCGGGGGTGAACAGGCGAGCCTTGGCCTCGAAGTACTCGTCGAAGGACCCGTGATAGTCGAGGTGGTCGTGCGAGAGGTTCGTGAAGGCGACCGCTGCGAAGCGAGTCCCGTCCACTCGGTGCTGAGCGAGCGCGTGCGAAGAGACCTCCATCGCGACGATGCCCCTCTGGCCGTCGCCCAATCGGCCGTCGCGCATCTGGCTGTCGCGAATCTGGCGCAGCAGCTGCTGCAGCTCGGGGGCTTCCGGCGTCGTGTGCTCGAGCGGGACGGGGACACCGCCAACCCGCGCTCCGGTCGTGCCGATGACACCCACGGGCCGACCGTCCGCCTGGCCGATCGCCTCGAGGAGGTAGGTCGTGCTCGTCTTCCCGTTGGTGCCGGTCACACCGAGACAAGCCATGTCGTGGGACGGCCTGCCCATCGCGGCCGAAGCAACCGGGCCGAGTGCGATGCGAACGTCGCGCACCTGGATCTGGCTGACGGAGATCGGCAGCGCACGCTCGACGAGGAGCGCAACTGCGCCGTTCTCGACCGCCTCGACCGCATGCTCGTGTCCATCGAACTGGAGGCCGGGGACGCACGCGAACAAGCCCCCGGGGACCACCCGCCGGCTGTCGTGGGTCACCGAAGCCACGTCGACCTCACGGTCCCCACTGACCTCGAGCAACCCGATGTCGACGTGCTCGACCTCGTCGAGGAGCACCTGCAAGCGCACGCGCGCGGTCCTTCCCCTGCGTTCACGGAACGCAGATCAGGGTACCGGTCATGGTGTGGCCGGGACGCGGTCGATGGCGAGGGCGTACTGCATGATCTTCGAGAAGACCGGTGCCGCGACGGTGCCGCCGCTCGTGTCGGCCTTGGGCTCGTCGAGGACGACGATCGCCGCGAGCCGCGGGGAGTCTGCCGGCGCGAACCCGGCGAAGGACGCGACGTAGCGATACGGCGGCTTCTCGTACGGTGGCTTGCGGGCGGTCCCCGTCTTCCCTGCGACGCGGTAGCCGGCGACCTGGGCCTGCGTACCCGTCCCGTCGCTCACGACTCCCTCGAGCAGCGTCGTCATCGTCTTGGCTGTGGCGTCGGAGACCACGCGGCGACTCGCACCGAGCGGCTCTTCGTGGCGGCGCCCGTCGGCGTCCAGCGTCGCCGCGACGAGTCGGGGCTCCCGCGCGACTCCCCCGTTCGCGATCGTGAGGTACACGTCGAGCATCTGCATCGCGGTGACGGCGATCCCGCTGCCGACCGGCATCGACGCGAGGCTCGTCGCGTTGTACTGGTTGAGTGGGAGCAGGATGCCCGACGCCTCGCCGGGATAGTCGAGTCCGGTGCCGCGACCGAACCCGAACGCGCGCAGCGCGGCGTCGAAGCGCTGCTTGCCGAGCATCTCGGCGATCTTGATCGTCCCGACGTTCGACGAGAGCCGCACGATGTCAGTGACGCTCAGCTCGGGGCCATGCGTGTGCACGTCGGCGAACTTCTGGTCGTCGACGACGATCTGGTTCGGGACCTGCAGCACGGTGCTCGGGCGGATGAGACCGGCTTCGAGCGCGGCCGAGATGGTCACCACCTTGTTGGTCGATCCCGGTTCGAAGACGTCCGTGAGCGGTCGGTTGGGTGTCCCGGCGGCCGCGGGATGCGCGGCGACCCCCGTCGTGGCACCCTCGATGGTGGCCATCGCGAGGATGTCGCCGGTTCGCACGTCGGCGATGACCACCGTCCCGCCCTTCGCCCGGGCCCGTTCCACCTCGGAGACGAGGATGCGCTCGACCTCGTACTGGAGGGGCTGGTCGATCGTCAGGAGCAGGTCGCTCCCCGCCCGCGGCTGGGTCACCCGACGCTGCCCGTCCGGGAGCTCGCGCCCCTGCGGGTCACGTTCCACGTCCATGGTCCCGGTCCGGCCCGCCAGGGCCTTGTCCCGACCGACTTCCAGGCCCGCGAGCCCGTCGTTGTCGATGCCCACGAAGCCGAGGAGCGGAGCCGCGAGATCGCCGGCCGGGTAGAACCGCTTGGTCTCGGGGAGGAACCCGACACCAGGGATGTCGAGCGCCTTCACCTGCTCGGCGACGGGCGGTTCGACCTTGCGGGCCAGATAGACGAACCGACGCCCCGGCTCGCCGAGCTGGCCCGCGATCGTGTCGGCGTCGATGCCCAGCACGGGCGCGAGCGCGAGCGCTGCTGCCTGCGGGTGGGCGATCGCGGCCGGGTCGGCCCAGATGCTGGACCTCGACACCGAGACGGCCAGGTCGTTGCCGTTGCGATCGAAGATGCTGCCGCGCGCCGCGGGGATCTCGACGCTGTGGACGCGCTGGTCGATCCCGAGGCCGCGGTAGTACGCGCGGTTGCGCGCCTGGACATCGACGAGTCGCACCCCGATCGCCACGAAGATCGTGATGAGGACGACGAGGATGGCGACGAGGCGACGGCCCGGTGCGGGCGGAGCCAGGAGACCCTGTGTGCCACCGCGACGCATCGCGCGGTGTGAACGTGTCCGTTGCGGTGTCCTCGACGGACGTCCGTACGCGTCGGGCGTCGCGCTGGTGCGCTGCGTTCGCCCGTCCGTACGGACGAGCGTTAGTCCGGTCGGCTCGGACGGGTGACGAGACGAGCGATCGCGCGCGCGGCGACGGTCGGCAGGATGACGCGCCACGACTGGCCGCGAGCGGAGGTCCGCGACCGTACGTGACCGCCGAGAAGCGGTCGCGGGCTCACGAGCCGTCGTCAAGAGTGGGCTTCACTTCGCTCCAGCCGCGCAACGTCGTCGACGTCGCGTCAGGTGTTGCCGGCGGCCTTCCCTGGACGGCGACCGCAGTCGGCGGTCCCTGCGGGGCCGCCAGACCGAGCGCCGTGGCCCGCTCGACGATCCGCTGTGGTGCCGACAGCTGCGCGTGCTCATACCGCGCTTCCTCGTAGCGTTGTTCCGCGGCCTGCGTGCGCCGCTCGAGGTCGTCGATGCGGACCTGGCTCTGGGCGACCATCGCGTGGAACACGACCATCGCGAGCACGGCGACCAGTCCGACGAACGCGAGTCCGGCGACCTTGAGGCGGCGCCGACGCGTCCGGGCGTCGAGCGCGGCGGCAACCCGAAGCCGAGGCGGTGTCTCGACCCAGATCCGGGAACCCCGCGTCGTCGGCGCCGCCGCCCGAGCTCGGGGAGCACGCGCGCTCGGGAAGGGAGCAATCGCGACGGCGGTCATGAGCCCGTCGGCGCGAGCTTCTCGACCGCACGCAGGCGCGCACTCCGAGCCCGCGGGTTGGCAGTGATCTCCGAGCTGCGCGGTCGCATGGCCCGCCGGTTGAGCATCCGCACGAAGCCACGCGACTGGGGCTCGACCGGCATGCCGTGCGGCAGCTGCTCGGACGCGCCGGCCCAACGGGCGAAGCGCTCCTTCACCATGCGGTCCTCGAGGGAGTGGTACGCGAGGACGAGGACGCGCCCACCGGGCGCGAGGAGGTGGACCGACTCATCGAGGCCGTCGGCCAGGTTGGGAAGCTCGCGGTTGACCTCCATGCGGATGGCCTGGAAGGTGCGCCGAGCGGGATGCCCGCCACGTCGACGGTCGCGTGCGGGAATCGCCTCCTTCACCGCGTCGACGAGGTCGGCGGTCGTCTCCAGCGGGCGATGCGCGACGATGCGCGCCGCAATGCGCGAAGCGAATCGCTCCTCGCCGTAGCTCCTGATGATCCGGGCGAGCTCCGCCTCGGAGTACTCGTTCACGACCTGCACCGCGGTGAGGTCCTGGGCGGCGTCCATACGCATGTCGAGCGGCGCCTCGCCCCAGTAGCTGAACCCGCGTTCCTGCTCATCCAGCTGAGGACTGCTTGTCCCCAGATCGAAGAGAATTCCCATGATGCTCCCCTCGCTGCTCTGTCCGCCCTGGTACGAGCGGACGATCCCGGCGACGTCTTCGAAGCCGCCGTGCACGATCCGGGCCCGGTCACCGAAGGGTTCGAGGGCCAGCCCGGCTGCTGCGACGGCCCGGGCATCTCGGTCGATGCCCAGGACCCGCAGGTCCGGTCGAGCCTCCAGGAGCAGGCGGGCGTGCCCACCTCCCCCGACCGTCGCATCCACGACGGTTCCTTCCGGTACCGAGGCGAGGAGCTCGAGCACTTCCCGGGCCATGACCGGTTGGTGCTGGAAGTCATCCATCACGAGATCCCCTCGCCGACTCGGCCCTCGCGTCGGCGCTGCCACGCCGGACACGGTGACCATGAGTCACCACATGTTCTTGGTTGGATCGGTCTTGCAGACCTGCTGCGAGCCTCCCGGACGAACGAGTGCCGTCGGGTTTTCTCTCCCAAGCGGCTCGGTGTAGCGGGCGGAGTAGGGGCTTCACCGCGTCGACCGGGAGGCTCGCAGCAGGTCCGAAGACCTGTGCTGTCAATGTCTGTGTGTGCGCGAGGCGCTCCTCTCCCTCGTCCCTTGCCGAGATCCCGAGCCCTAGATCCCGAGCCCTAGATCCCGAGTCCGGGCACCGACGTTGCGGCGGCGAGGATCGACTGGCCGCCGACCTTGCGCTCGGCCCACCGCTGGGCGTCCCAGATCTCGACCCGACTGAACGCACCCGAGACGACGACGTCGCGCTCGAGGCCCGCGTACTCCCGCTGGTCGGCGGCGATGGGCACTCGGCCCTGGCCGTCGGGGACCACTTCCCGGGCACCGGCGTAGAAGGCGCGGGCCGCGTCGAGCTGCTGGCCGCCTTCCTTCGACATCTCCCGCATCCGGTTCGCCACCACTTCCCATTCGTCCGGCGTGTACACGACGAGGCAGTTGTGCTGCCCGATTCCGATCACGGCGCCGCTCGCGAGGGGACCTCGGAAGTCGGCCGGAAGGATCAACCGACCCTTCGCGTCCAGGGAGTGCTTGTGCTCCCCGAGAAAGTCCCTCATGTCCCCTCGCATTGGGAAGCGCCGCCACCGACGATGGCGGTCACTCCCCTTCTCTCC
>JANOWV010000679.1:0-1837 GCA_031418075.1 Actinomycetes bacterium | reverse complement strand
CGTCGATCCCGACCGGTTGTTGGTGGTCGAGGCCAACGTCAACCTTCCGCGCACCATGGGACTCCCACCCGCGTTCCCCCACGCGATCCACGTCGATGACGTCGACGTGGTGGTCGAGAGCGACCGTGACCCCTTCGTCCTGGCCGACGCTGAGCCGACCGACATCGATCGCGCGATCGCGGAGCATGCGAGTGCCTACGTCCACGACGGTTGCACGATCCAGACCGGGATCGGTGGCATCCCGAGCATGATCGCCCGTCTGCTGGCCGAGGGACCGGGGGGCGACTACGGGATCCACTCGGAGATGTTCACGACCGGGCTGATGCACCTCCACGAAGCGGGAAAGGTCACGAACCGGAAGGGCACCGAGTTCGACGGCTTCTCGGTGACGACGTTCGCCGCGGGGACGCGGGAGCTCTACGACTGGCTCGACGGCAACGCCGATGTGCGGTTCCTCCCGGTCGACGCAGTGAACACGCCGAACATGATCGCGGCCAATCGCGACATGGTCACGATCAACGGTGCGCTGCTCGTCGACCTCGCGGGCCAGGTCGCGGCCGACACGATCGGGCCGAGGCAGTACTCGGGGATCGGGGGCCACGAGGACTTTGTCGCAGTGTCCGGCTTCCAGCTCTCGGACCGGTCACTGATCTGCCTGCCGTCGTCCACCGAGGTCGATGGGGTGCAGCTGCCTCGCATCGTCGACCGGTTTCCCCCCGGCACCTCGGTGACGACGCCCCGTCACCACGTTGATGTCGTGGTCACGGAGTTCGGCGTCGCCGAGCTCGCCGGTCGGACGGTCCGGGAACGCGCGCTCGCGCTCGCGGCCATCGCCCATCCGAAGTTCCGCGATGAGCTCACTGCCGCGGCGCACCGCGACCTCGCCTAGGCACCGAAGAGCTCGCTTCGAGCGGTGGTGAGGTCGGCGGGGGACCAGTCGGGGCCGAGCTCGACGAGACCGGTCACGCTGAGCGGGCCGAGGACGCTCACCTTCCAACCCACGACGAGCAACACCTGACCGGTGACATCGGCTGCGTCGTCGCGGCAGAGCCACGAGACTGCCTTCGCCGCGTGCGCGGGATCGTAGGGATCGGGCCCGTCGGCCGGTGCGGCGAACATCTCGATGCGCTCCGTCATGCGGGTGCGCGCCCGCATCGCGACGGCGTTCACGGTGGCTCCGTACCGGGCGAGCTCGGCGGAGAGCTCGAGCGTGAGGCCGAGGATGCCTGCCTTCGAGGCCGAGTAGTTGGCGTGCCCCTGGGCGGGGAAGAGCCCACCCTCGCTCACGGTGTTCACGATTCGCCGACCAACGGCTGGGCCGCGCTCGCGCCAGAGGGCACCCGCGAAGTGGCTCGGGGCGAAGTGGCCCTTGAGGTTGGTGCGGATCACCTCGTCCCACGCTGCTTCGCTCATCGTGAAGCTCATCCGGTCGCGCGTGATCCCCGCGTTGTTGACCAGGATGTGGAGGTCACCAAGCTCGGCGACGGCGAGCGCCACCAGCGCTCCGGCGGTGGCCCAGTCGGCGACGTCGCCGACGTGTGGGACGGCAGTCCCGCCATGGGCGGTGATCTGGTCCGCGACCTCGCCGGCCGCGTCGGCCGAGCGGTTGTTGACGACGACCGCGGCCCCCGCCGCGGCGAGGGCCAGGGCGTGGGCGCGTCCGAGCCCGCGACCCGCGCCGGTCACGATCGCCACGCGTCCTGCGAGCGGCAAGGTGCTCATCCAAAGCCCCGTCAGACGGCCGAATCAGACGGGGGGAACGCCGTGGCGGCGGTCGAACGTCTCGCGCACGCGCGTCTGGGCCAGGGCCAGGCGGGCGATCAGCTCGACGCGTAGG
>JANOWV010000678.1:0-1683 GCA_031418075.1 Actinomycetes bacterium | reverse complement strand
CACAGGATCGGCTCCCACGAGTCGCCGGTCGGGAAGAAGCCGAAGCGAACGATCGTCAGGAGTGCCACGAAGCCTCCGGCCTTGGACGCGACCGAGAGGAACGCGGTGACCGGGAGGGGCGCACCATCATAGGTGTCGGGCGCCCAGAAGTGGAACGGCACCGCGCTCACCTTGAACGCGAACCCCACGAGGGTCAGGAACACCCCGACTGCGAAGAGTGCCGGCGTGGAACCGGCCGCGTACTCGCTGATGACGGAAAGCTGCGTGGAACCAGCGAGGCCGTAGACGTACGACATGCCGAAGAGCATCACGGCCGACGAGAGGGCACCGATGAGGAAGTACTTCAGCCCGGCCTCGTTGGACAACGTGTCGTGCTTGCGCCAGCCGGCGAGCACGAACGTGGGGATCGAGATCGTCTCGAGCGCCACGAAGATCGAGATGAGGTCCCGAGCCGACGCCATGACGACCATGCCGAGCAGCGACGTGAGCAGCAGGACGTAGTACTCACCGCGGTAGTAGTCACCTTCAGCGATGTCATCGAACGACAGGAGCAGCGCGAGGTACGTGACGACGAGGAAGAACCCCATGAACGCGAGCGCGTAGTTGTCGACGACGAACGCTCCGCCGAACAACGACCGGTCCGCGCCGTTCTCGGCAAGTGTGAGCACGGGGATGATCGCCCCGAGGACGCCGAAGCTCGCGATGCGCGGCACCAGCTGCGGCCGATCGGGCAGGAACAGATCGACGAGCAGGCACACCACGATCGTCGCGGTGACGACGATCGCGGGCGCGAGCGCGTGGTAGTCGATCGAAGGGTTCACGATGCGCCGAAGACCTTCGCGACCTTGCCGACGGCCCCGTCAGTGATCGAGAACAGCAGGTCGGGATAGAACCCGAGTACCGCGATGAGCACGAGCATCGGCACCCACGCGATCCACTCCGACACGTGCACGTCGTGGATGTGGGCACCCTCGAACTCGGCCTTCACCTTGCCGAACGCGACGCGCTGGAGCATCCAGAGCAGATACCCGGCCGCGAGGACCGTCCCGATCGCCGCGATCACCATGAAGGTGCGGAACGTCCAGAGGTTGTTGGAGCCGAACAACCCGTCGGCGGCCTTCGCGGGAGAGAATGCCGACAGGATCGCCGGGAACTCGCCCCAGAAGCCCGCGAGACCCGGGAGCCCGAGCGACGCCATGGCCGAGAAGCCGAGGATCCATCCGAGCTTGGGTGCTTGGGTGAGCAGACCGCCGAGACGGCTCATCTCACGAGTCTCGTAGCGTTCCCCAACCGACCCGGCGACGAAGAAGAGCATGCCGGTGATGAGGCCGTGCGCCACCATGCCGAAGACCGCGGCGTTCAAGCCGAAGTCGGTGAGCGTCGCGATGCCGAGCATCACGAACCCCATGTGCGCGACCGACGAGAACGCGATCAGGCGCTTCATGTCGGTCTGTGCGAGACAGCCCAGTGCGCCGTAGATGATGCCGACCGCAGCGAGGATGCCGATGTACGGCGCCCACGTCTTGGCCGCTTCGGGGAGGATCGGAATGGCGATCTTCACGAAGCCGAAGGTGCCGAGCTTCAGCAGGACCGCGGCGAGGATGACGGAGCCGACGGTCGGCGCTTCGGTATGCGCGTCGGGCAGCCAGGTGTGGAACGGGAACATCGGGACCTTGACGGCGA
>JANOWV010000677.1:0-3791 GCA_031418075.1 Actinomycetes bacterium | reverse complement strand
CTTGGTCGCGAGGCACCCGTCGGGCAGCACGACAAAGCTGTTGTAGGGCACACGTCGCGGGAGCTCGGCGGACGCGACGAGCGAGCAGTCGGCGGCGAGCCGGTGGGCGTGGTTGCCGAACGCCACGTAGAGCGAACCGTTCGCGTGTGCCGCGAGCACCCGGCCACGTCCGTCCGCCGGGGAGGTCGTCGGATCGCTCGAGCACCTCGAGTGTCTCGGGGTGGAACCGCTCGACCCACGACACGGCGTCGTTGCCGGCGGTGTGGCACAGCAGGTATGCCTCGCCGGGGTCGCGCAGCACCACCATCGTCGATGCCATCGCGTCACGCGACACGACCTGGAGACGTTCGCCGGGTGCGATGGCCAGTCCGGTCCCGGTGGCGGGCTGCTGGCGGCGCGCCGGTCCGCCGTCCTCGCCCGGCCAGCGACTCGGCCAGTACCCGGCGGTCACACCGGGGCTTCGAGCTCGAGCTTCGGTGATCGTGCGACGGGCTGGTGGTCCCACAGGTCGGCGAGCAGGTCGGCGCGCATCGATGCCGCGGCGGGATCGTCCCATCGGTTGTGCTGCTGGAGCGGGTCGTCGGCGAGGTCGTAGAGCTCACCTTCCGTGCCGTCGTGCACCGCGCCGGGGCCGTACGCCGTGCACACCCAGCCGTCGCGCGTGATCGTGCGGACGTGCACCGCAACCCCGAACAGCTCGCTGTCCCACTGGGTGAGGACACGCTCGAAGCCGCGCGCGTCGGCGTCGGCGTCGTCGACGGGGAGCGCAGCGCCCTGCATCCAGTCGGCCGCGCCGAGGCCGGCGATCGCACAGAACGTGGGCGCGAGATCGACCAGACCGACAGGCCGCTGCACGACCGCCGGGGCGACCGCCGCCGACGGCGCGGGACGCCACACGAGGGGGAGGCGCATCAGTGCGTCGACGTGATACGGACCTTTGAACAGCAGACCGTGGTCGCCCTGGAGCTCGCCGTGGTCGGTGGTGAAGATGACATCGACATCGTCGGTCCATCCCCGACGGTCGATCGCGGCGAGCACGCGGCCGAGCGCCTCGTCGATCAGCTCGCACTCGACGGCGTTGCGCGCGTTGACCTCGCGCACCTGGTCGTCGGTGAGTGTCGCGGGGACCCAGTCGCGCGGCGCCTCGTAGTTCGAGACGAGCTCGCCGTCGTACCAGAGCCGCCAGTGCCGGGGCTTGTCGTCGAGGTTGCGTTCACGTTCGACGCGGTCGACCGGGTATCCGGCGGGGAGCGGCACGTCGCGCCAGTCGATGCGCGCCATCTCCGAAGCGGGTGGGTCCCACGGGTGGTGGGGGTCGGGGAAGCTCATCCACGCGAACCAGTCGTCGCCGGCATCGAGTGCGTCGAGCCACGTGATCGTGCGGTCGGCGACCCAGTCCGTGTGGTACCAGCCGCGTTCGATCTGGTTGTGATGCGCCTGCGGTGCGTCGGTGTCGCCACCACCGGCCGCGTTGACGTTCGCCGACCTGTCGAGCGTCGCGTAGTACATCCCGACCGCTTCGGGGTGGTGCTCGCGCAACCAGCGCGCATAGTGGTGCTGTCCTGCCGCACCGTGGGTCGCGAACTCGAGGTGCTCGAAGCCGCGGTGGGGGCCGATGGTCCCGTCGAACCACGGCTGGTCGGTGGTCTCGACGCCCTCGATGGCGAGCATGTTCTCGGTGAACCGCCCGAACGGGTCGAGGTACGGCTCGAAGTGGGCCTTGCCGATGAGCGCGGTCCGATACCCGGCCCGCTGGAGCTCCGCGGCGACGGAGGGCGCGTCGACGGGGAGCGGCACGCCGTTCATCCACACGCCGTGCGTCGCGGGGTGCTGACCCGTGAGCATCGTGGAGCGCGACGGCATGCACACGACCGACTGGGGCACGGCGCGTTCGTACCGGACGCCCTGCGCGGCGAGCGCGTCGACGACGGGCGTGCGTGCGAGCGTCCCGCCGTTGCACCCGAGCGTGTCGTAGCGCTGCTGATCGGTGGTGACGAACAGGATCTTGCGGCCCATCAGACGGCGCTCCCCGAATGTTCGACAGGCGAAACACCGGCTGGGCGGGGAGGCGCCTCGTCCTCGAGCTGGCGGCGCAGCTCGGCGAGTGCGGCCCCGGTGGCACCACCGATGATGAGCGCCATCGCGTCGGGCTCGGCATCGGTGGAGTACGACACGAGACTGGAGTCGTCGCCGAGATCGAAGACGTCGATGACGCCGAGATGCTGGCGCACGAGTCCCGACGTGATGCGGTACCGGAACCGGCGCAGGATGGGGTCGATCGTCAGGATCTCCTCGGGCATCTCGATCCCGGTCGCGGTGGTGACGGTACGGACCGGCCCGTCGACCGACGACGCCACCATCCCGGGGAACCACTCGTGCAGTCGCGCCGGATCACCGGCGAGCGCCCAGACATCATCGGCCGAGCGACGGATGCGGGTCTCGCGCCGAACGGTGGCCATCAGGGAGTGGGTTCGCCGGCGCTGGCACCGGCCTTGCAGCGGGTGTGGATGTGGGTCATCGCGCCCGTGGCGGCCGAGAACGTCAGCGAACCGGGATCGGTAGCGGTGACGGGCTCCGAGCAGACCGAGCACTGCCCGATCGGGGGCTCACCACTCTTCTGTGACTGCTCCTGGGCCATGCCGACTCCGTGCTCGGGGCTACGAGTGTCGCGCGGACGCGCCCACCGGTAGCGTGCCTCGCCGCGCCCGCGAACATGAGTGGAGGAATGTGATGGAGCTCCAGGTCGCCCGGGACGACCTACGGACCACGCGGTTGGCCGACGACGGGTGGCCACCTGCCGAGCCGGGGCCCGGAGAGGCCCTGCTGTTCATCGACCGGTTCGCACTCACTGCCAACAACATCACCTACGCGGTGTTCGGCGACCTGATGGGCTACTGGCAGTTCTTCCCATCCGAAGCCGGGTGGGGCCGGATCCCGGTGTGGGGCTTCGCCACGGTCGGCGAGTCGAACGTCGCCGGGCTCGTCGCGGACGATCGCGTCTACGGATTCTTCCCCATGGCAACCCACCTGATCGTCCAACCTGAGCATGTCGGCGACTCCGGGTTCACGGACGGGGCACCACATCGCGCTGGGCTACCGGCGGTCTACAACCACTACCTGCGGATCGCGCCGCCGGCGGTCGGCGACCCACCTCCCGAGGCCGGCGAAGCGTTCGCGGCGCTCTTCCGCCCGCTCTTCACCACCTCGTTCCTCATCGACGACTTCCTCGATGATCATGCGTTCTTCGGGGCGACCCAGGTGGTGATCGGGAGCGCCTCGAGCAAGACCGCGCTCGGGCTGGCGCAGATCCTCTCGACCACTCGGGACTGCCGGGTGATCGGGCTCACGTCTGCGGCGAACGTCGAGTTCGTGACCCGCGCCGGGTACTACGCCGCGGTTGTTCCCTACGGCGCGCTGGCCGAGGAGCCGAACGACGTCCCCACCGTCTTCGTCGACATGGCGGGCGACGGCGCTGTGTTGGTCGAGGTCCATGAGCACTTCGGCGGACACCTCGCGCACAGCTGCCGGGTCGGCGCGACCCATTGGGAGGAGATCGCGCTCGACGCGACGGTCCCCGGGCCGGAGCCGGTGATGTTCTTCGCGCCTGACCGCGTCGAGCAGCGGCGCCAGGACTGGGGACCCGGTGGGGTCGAGGAGCGGGTCGGCGCGGCACTCGCGGGGTTCATCGAGAGCGCACGCGGCTGGATGGAGGTTGTCGAGCACAAGGGTGCGGACGCGGTGACTGCGGCGTATCTCGACGTGCTCGAAGGCCGGGCGCGCCCCGACGAGGG
>JANOWV010000676.1:0-2181 GCA_031418075.1 Actinomycetes bacterium | reverse complement strand
GCGCGGCCGGCGAGACCATCCGCTTCCGTCAGAACCTCCCCTCCTCTCGGGAGGTCGCGTTCCGTGCGACCGACGTCCCCGGATACGGCTGGCATGCGTTCGAACCCGTCGACGGACCGGGTCCCACCACTGACCTCACAGGCGACGACCTCACAGGCGGCGACCTCACAGCCGGTGACCTCCGAATCACGAACGAGCACCTCGACGTCACGGTGGATCCGGCGACGGGAACGCTGACCATCGCCACTACCGACGGCGTGGTCGTGACAGGCGGCAACGCGCTGGTTGACGGCGGTGACGGCGGCGACACGTACAACTACTCCGCGCCCGACGTCGATCTCCTCGTCACCGAGCCACGGTCGGTCGAGGTCAGCACGGTGGAACACGGGCCCGTGCGCGCGCGCCTGCTCGTCGTGGCCCACTACGACGTCCCCGTCGCGGCCGTCGGCGACGAGAGGAGCTGCGAGCGCCGCACCGACGAGATGACCGACCTCGAGGTCCGCACGACACTCGAGCTGCGCTCCGGAGAACGGTTCCTCCGCATCCGGGCCGAGATCGACAACACCGCGCGGGATCACCGCCTGCGGGCGCACTTCCCGCTGCCGGCTCCCGTCGACGGGTCAGAAGCCGAATGCGCGTTTGCGGTCGTGCACCGCGGCCTCACCGCCGAAGGAGGACCCAGCGAGTACGGGCTCCCCACCTTCGTCTCCCGCCGCTTCGTCGACTGCTCCGATGGCAACCAAGGGCTCGCCCTGCTGCACGACGGGCTGCTCGAGTACGAGGTGATCGTCGACGAGTCGAGTGCGGAGCCCCAAGGCCGCGAGCTCGCCCTGACACTCCTGCGAGCGACGGGATACCTCTCCCGCTTCGAGATCGCCCTCCGCCCGGACCCTGCGGGACCACCGATGCCGCTCGTCGGCCCACAGCTCCTCGGACATCAGGTCGCCGAGTACGCGGTACTTCCCCATCGCGGGTCGTGGCGCGACGCTGAGCTCCACGCCGCCGCCGACGAGCTCCTCGTCGATCTCGAACGCGCCCGAGTGTCGGGCGCGACGAGCAGCGCGATGCTCCCGGTCCACGGTTCCCACCTCACGGTGGAGGGTGCCGAGGTCTCCGCACTCCTCCGTGAAGACGGTGCCCTCGTCATGCGGGTCTACAACCCTCGTCCCGACGCGACGACGCTGCGAGTCAGCCGCGACGGCGAACCAGTCACCGGCGACGTGATCGACCTCCGTGGCCGGCCCACCGGACCGTTCACCGGCGCGCTCGAGCTCCGTTCGGCCGAGATCGCGACGCTGCGTCTCACCGAGTCCTGAGAACCCTCGATCGGAGCGATCTGACGCCGGCGACTCAGCTCGGCGCCGCCAGGAGTGCATCCCCGCTGGGCTCATTGGTCGACCAGCTCGGATCCAGGCCTGGCGCGACCAGTCGGATCCCGGGCGGGCCATCCCAGAGCAGCGCGGGTCGGGCACCGTGCCACCGGACGGCGAAGGACACCGGCCCGTGCCGCGTCGGCGCACCGTGTACCTCCACCGGCTGGCCCCGCCAGGCGCGCGGCAGCTCAGCGACAAACGTGACAGTCGGTTCGTCCGCGCCGCTGGGCGCCGACTCGTGTGCGAGCATCCCGCGCAGCGCGAGCAACAGGGCAGCGGACGGTCCCGATCGTGCGAGCGTCTCGACCTCGTCCCACCGCGCCGGCCGTCCGGGCCGGGCGCGGGCGCGGCGCCGTTCCCGACCGGGCAGTCGGTTCCACGCCACCGTCGCCTCGGCGTCGAAACCCCAGTCCTCCAACGCGGCGACAACGTCGCCCGTCGGCCGGCGCACACCACCCGCGAGCAGCACCTCAGCCCGCGCCGCCTCCAGCGCGCTGGTGAGTCCGGGATCCGGCACGGTGACACGCATCCCGCGATCGAGCATGGCCGTCTAGCCCCGCGCCGCCTCCTGGGGCGTGGCGAGCGAGGGAAGCGCATCCACTGCGATCGGCTTGTGACCGGTGGCGACGGCGATCCGGAGGCGGCCGCGATGCGGGATCGGGTGCAATAGCGCGGCTTCGATCCGCGCCCCTCGATCTCGCGTCGCCGGGAAGGGTCCCTCGTGCGCCGCACCGCCGAGCACCTCGAACTCGGTCGATCGACCGGTCGCGACGGACCAGCGCGACGGCGCGCGCGGCATGACGATCGC
>JANOWV010000675.1:0-2446 GCA_031418075.1 Actinomycetes bacterium | reverse complement strand
TCGCTCGCGCGCGCCGCCGTGTCGCTGCGGCCCCGACCGGTGCAGCGCGTGCGCGACCGCCGACGCCGTGGTGCGGTGGTCGCGCTGTCCGGCGTGGACGGCTCCGGGAAGAGCACCCAGGCTCGGCTGGTCGCAGAAGCGCTCTGGGCACTCGGTCACGAGACGGTCATCGAGTGGTCGCGCATCACCTTCGAGTCGTCGCTCCAGCGGATCGCCCGACCGGTGAAGGCGCTGCTCCGCCTCGGGCGCCGCGAGGCGATGCCCGCCCGCGCCGG
Source organism: Actinomycetes bacterium (assembly GCA_031418075.1). Taxonomy (GTDB): domain Bacteria; phylum Actinomycetota; class Acidimicrobiia; order IMCC26256; family PALSA-555; genus DASUAO01. The sequence continues at coordinate 2,171 of JANOWV010000675.1, read as the reverse complement.
AACAGGCCGCGCCGGAACAGGCGGTGCCGGAGCCTCTGACCCACACGAAGATGCGTCCGACCCCCACGAAGGCGCCGCCGATGCCCGTGCCCGTTCCCTGCGCCAGCGCTCCCGATTGATCGGCGGCGTCTGGGCCGGGATCGTGGCGACGGCGAACGCGCGCACGTTGCGAAAGACTTCGCGACGCCATCTCCGCGCCGGCCGGATCGTCGTCCGGGACCGCTACGTCCTCGACTCGGTCGTGCAGCTCGAATGGGCCTACGCGAATGGACGCGACCTCGGCTGGCAGGCGGCGATCATTCGGAGACTCGTGCCTCGGCCGGTTGCCGCGTTCTTCCTCGAGGTCCCGCCCGAGCGCGCGCACGGCCGCAAGCCTGAGGAGTTCGACATCGACGAGCTTCGTCGCCACGGCGACACGTACTCGCGTCACACGGACGCTCTCGACGTCGATGTCGTCGACGGGGCGCGATCTGAGCACGACGTGTTCGCCGACCTGTTGCGGGTGACGATCGATCGGCTCGCCGAGCGTCGCGACGGACACGGGCGCCGGTGACCGACCCCGCGTACGCGCCGCAACCGGACGACCGCCGCCCGGGATCGTTCGAACGCGCCGCGCGCAACGCGGCGTTCGTGATGATCGCGGAGACCGCCGCGAAGATCACGACATTCGCGTGGACGGTCGTTGCCGCGCGCGAGCTCACGCGAGGACAGTTCGGATCGTTCAACTTCGCGCTCTCGCTCGCGCTCATCCTCGCGTCGATCGCCGAATGGGGCTTCGATCCGGTGATGGTGCAGCGGGTCTCTCGAGAACCGTCGTCCAGGGAGCGCCACTTCGCCAACGCCGTCGGCTGGGAGGGCGCGATCGCCACCCTGCTGTTCGGGACCGCCGCCATCGCCGCGGGGATCGCTTCGAGCGGGGTCACGCGGATCGTCGTGCTCCTCGTGCTCCTTGCCGCTTTCCTCGACGTGTTCTCCGACACGATCCGTGCGCTCGGCACCGCGGTGCAGCGCCAGGGCGTGACGTCGATCGCACTCGTCGTCCAGCGCATCGCTACCGTCGGCGTCGCGATCCCGGTCCTGTTGCTGGGTGGCGGACTCGAGGGATTCGCGATCGCGTTTCTCGCCGGCTACCTCGTCGGCTTCGTGGCACACCTGGTCGCGCTACGTCGTCTCGGTGTCCGATTCCACTTCCGACTCATCGAGCGCGACGGGATGCGGACCTTCGCCCGGGGAACGACGGCGATCGGGCTCAGCGGGCTCGTACTCGCGGCGCTCTTCCGCGTCGACGCGCTCATCGTCGCCGGCTTGAAGGGCGAAGCAGCCCTCGGTGCGTACTCCGTCGCCTATCGCCTGTTCGAGACCTCGTTGTTCGTGGCGTTCGCGGTGAACAGCGCGCTGTTCCCGCTCATGGCCGAGCGCGGCGATGACCCGGCCGAGGTCAGGGGCGTCATGGAGAAGGCGCTGGGCTCGATCTTCTTCCTGTACCTGCCCTACACCGTCGTGTGCGTGGTGGAGGCCGAGGAGATCTTGGATCTGCTGTTCGGCAGCCGATATGCCGCGACCTCCGCAGGATCGTTGCGTTGGCTCGCGGCTGCCCCGCTCGTGTACGCACTCGCGTTCATCACCGGCTCCGCACTCACGGCGCTCCGACGCACCGGTGGGATGCTCGTGGCAGCCGTTGTCGCCACCGTAGTGAACGTCAGCCTGAATTTCGCCTTGATCCCGCTGATCGGGATCGAGGGTGCCGCGATCACGACGACCGCGTCGTACCTCGTGGAGGGTCTCGTCCTGCTGTGGTACCTCTCGCGCGCCGGCGGTGGCCATCCCGACCTCGTGGCGGTCGCGTTGCCGCCACTCGGCGGCGCGGCGGTCCTCGCGGCCGTCCTCGTGCTCGCACCCGTCCCGACGGCCGTGGCGATCGTCATCGGACTCGCGCTCTACGTCGTCGGCTGGTGGGCGGTCGCCCGCCGGTTCGCGCCCGACCAGCTCGAGTTCGTGCGCGAGCTCGCCCGGCGCGTCGTCCCCGCGCGCGGTCGATCGGGTGGCTCTTAGCGGCGGAAGCCCTCCGACGCGGGCTCGTGGTCGCCGCGCCGCACGGCGTGATGCAGGAGCGTCCCGCCCCATCGCACCGCCGGCACCGGGTCGCGGAGCGACCAGATCGTGTGGACCGC
>JANOWV010000674.1:0-13176 GCA_031418075.1 Actinomycetes bacterium | reverse complement strand
GCAAGACCTGGGTCGCCGCCGCCCTTGCGCGTGGTCTGCGCATTCGCGGCCTGACGGTCGCGGCTCGCAAGCCCGCCCAGTCGTTCGCGGCCGACGACCCGCACCCGAGCGACGCCGATGTCCTTGGCCTCGCGACCGGCGAGGAGCCGGGCACGATCTGTCCGCCACATCGTTCCTATGCGCTCGCGATGGCACCGCCGATGGCCGCCGATGCCCTCGGATTCAGCCCGTTCACGATCGCTGACCTCGCCGACGAGACAGTGTGGCCCTCAGGTGTGGACGTCGGACTGGTGGAAGGTGCAGGAGGTCCACGGTCGCCACTCGCATCCGACGGCGACACCGTCGACCTCGCGCGATCGCTGGCACCGGACACGATCGTCCTCGTGGGCGACGCCGGTCTCGGCACCATCAACAGCGTCCGCCTCGCGAGCACATCGCTGCGGGAGGTGGCGCCCGTCGTGGTGCTCCTCAACCGCTTTGCCGCCACCGACGACCTGCACCGTCGCAACCGGGCGTGGCTCGCCCGCGAGCACGACGTCGAGGTCGATGTGCACAACCTCGTCGACCGCTTCGCGCCTCAGCGCCCGTAGCGGTCTCGGAGCCGGAACCAGCGACCCACCGCGGGCAGGTACCGGTCGCGCTGCGAGTGCAGCGGCACCTTCGGGAACGGCAATCGGGAGAAGGCGGGCGGCGGCTCCTCGCCGGTGAGCCACGCGGCCGCCCGGTGGCCGAACCACGTCATCAGCGCGACACCAGTCCCGTTGCAGCCACCTGCGTAGGCCACGCTCCCCCCGCCCGGGAGCGGGGTACGGCCGCAGTGCGGCAATCGGTCGTAGGTGATCGCGACGTTGCCACCCCACGCACGATCGATCGCGACACCGGCGAGCTGCGGGTGCACCCGGGCGAGCTCTCGCGCGAGGACGTCGCGCGCCTCGGGGACGGTCGTCGCCGAAAGGCTGGTGCGGCCACCGAAGACGATGCGGTCGTCGGGCGACCGTCGCCAGTAGAAGAGGAAGTTCTTGGTGTCGTAGACCATCCGGCCGTTCGGGATGCACGACCGTGCCCGCGCAGCATCGAGTGGTTCGGTCGCGATGATGAAGCTGCCCATCGGGACCACCCGTCGCCGTAGCTCGGGGACGATCCCGTCGGCATACGCGTTCGCCGCGACGAGCACCTCGCCCGCCGTCAACGCCCCGCGCGTCGTCTCGACGCGGTATCCGGCTCCGCGTCGCTGCGCACTGATGCCGATCACCCGGGTCGATCCGTGGAGGACCGCGCCCTGCTCGACGGCGCGGCGAACGAGGCCCGCGTGGTACTTGGCCGGCTGCAGCCCACCCGTGCGCGCCACGAGCAGTCCGCCGTGGTATTCGTCGCTCCCGATCTCGGCCGCGAGCTCGTCACGCGCGAGGAACCGCGCCTCCTCGCCGAGCTCGACCTGCCACTCGTCGGCCTCCGCCACGAGGTGCGGAACCTGGGCCTCGTGGTGGGCGAGGAGGAGCCCACCGGTGCGTGCGTAGTCGCAGTCGATCGACCATTCGTCGACGAGGTGCTCCACCAGGTCGAACGCGTCGAAGACCGCGTCGACGAGCTCCCCACCGAGCGGCCCGTACCGCTCCGCGAGCCAACGGGGTCCGTGCTTCAGCTCGGGGATCACCATGCCCCCGTTGCGGGTGCTCGCGCCCGTCCCCAGGACGTCGGCTTCGAGAACCACCACCGATCGGCCGCGCCGCGCCAGCTCCGCCGCGGCGGTGATCCCGCAATAGCCGCCCCCGACGATCGCCACGTCGACCGCGGACGCCAAGCGCGAGGGATCGGTCGCCGCGGCCGGCAACACCACGCCGTCGTGCCACAGCGGAGCCTCTCGGTAGCCGGTCCCGAGCCGGCCGATCCCTGGTGCGCCGATCCCTGGTGCAACGGGGGTCATGGCGACGATCCTAGGACCCAGGACACCGAAGGGGTCAGGGATCCGCAGATAATCCCCCTCTATTCTGAGGATTCCACGCTTCGGTGCCAAGATTACGACGGATTCCCTTGCGCCGGAGCGCCGGGCATGGCATCGTCGCGGGCATGGTCCGCTCCGACTCCGATGCCATCGTCGTGCTCGACGACACCGACAAGGCCCTGATCGAGGCGCTCCAGCAGGACGGTCGCAGCCCCTACACCAAGCTCGCGGCCACGGTCGGCCTGTCGGAGGCCGCGGTACGCCAACGCGTGCAGCGGCTCATCGAGTCGGGGGTCACCCAGATCGTGGCAGTCACTGACCCGCTGATGCTCGGCTTCCGACGCATGGCGATGATCGGACTGCGGATCGAAGGCGACCTGCGCGACGCCGCCGACACGATCTCGTCGATCCCTGAGGTCGACTACGTGGTGATCGTCGGGGGTTCGTTCGACCTGATGCTCGAGGTGGTCTGCGAGGACGACGACCACCTCCTGACCCTCCTCAACGACAAGATCCGCGCCATCCCCGGGGTACGCGCGGCCGAGACCTTCACGTATCTCCGCCTCTACAAGCAGACCTATGCATGGGGAACCCGATGACGACTCCGACCGACACTCATACAACGGAAGAGCTCGAAGCGCTGGCCCACCGCCACCTCTGGATGCATTTCAGCCGCCTCGGCGCGTACAGCTCGGAGAAGGCGGTACCGATCATCGCCCGCGGCGAGGGCTGCTACGTCTGGGATGCCAAGGGCAAGAAGTACCTCGATGCGCTGGCCGGTCTCTTCACCGTGCAGCTCGGCCACGGACGCAAAGACCTCGCCGCGGCCGCGGCCGCGCAGATGGAGACCCTCGAGTACTTTCCGATCTGGACCTACGCCCACCCGCCCGCGATCGAGCTCGCGGCGCGCCTCGCCGAGCTCGCGCCCGGCGACCTGAATCGGGTGTTCTTCACGACGGGTGGATCGGAAGCCGTCGAGTCGGCGTGGAAGCTCGCCCGCCAGTACCACCGGGTGCGCGGCGAAGGACAGCGCTACAAGGTCATCGCGCGTCAGGTCGCCTACCACGGGACGACGCTCGGGGCATTGGCCATCACCGGGCTGCCGACGTTGAAGACCCCGTTCGAACCGCTGACGCCAGGTGCGTCGCACGTCGTCAACACCAATCGGTACCGCCACCCACTCGCCGACGACGAGAAGGCGTTCATGCTCGCCGTGACCGACGCGATCGAGGAAGCCATCATCTGGGAAGGCCCCGAGACCGTGGCGGCCGTCTACCTCGAACCGGTGCAGAACGCCGGGGGCTGCTTCACCCCGCCAGAGGGCTACTTCCAGCGCGTCCGGGAGATCTGCGACCGCCACGGCGTGCTGCTCGTGTCCGACGAGGTCATCTGTGCCTTCGGTCGGCTCGGCGAGTGGTTCGGTGCCGAGCGCTACGACTACCTCCCCGACATGATCACGTGCGCCAAGGGGCTCACGAGCGGCTACGCGCCGCTCGGTGCAGTGATCTGTCGCGATCACCTCGCCGAGCCGTTCCTGGAGGCCGGTGCGTCCTTCCTCCACGGGATCACGTTCGGCGGCCATCCGATGTCGTGCGCGGTGGGGTCGGCGAATCTCGCCGCGATGGACGCCGAGGGGGTCCTCCCCAACGTCCGGTCCCACGAGGCCGGGTTCCGCGAGCGACTCGAGGGACTGCGCGACATCCCGATCGTGGGTGACGTGCGCGGCGCCGGGTACTTCTGGGCCGTCGAGCTCGTCCGCGACCAGCAGACAGGTCAGACCTTCACCGATGAGGAGTCCGAGAGCCTGTTGCGCGGGTTCCTCTCACCTCGCCTCTACGAAGCCGGGATCATCTGTCGTGCCGACGACCGCGGCGACCCCGTCGTTCAGCTGTCACCGCCGCTCATCGCCGGCGATGAGGAGCTCGACATCATCGAGTCCACGCTGCGCATGGTGCTCACCGAGGCATGGGACCGGTTCGGGCCGGACCCATCGGCGCATCGGCCGCTCCCGGCCTCCGCTCGGCGCGTCGGATCATGAGCGCGCTGACGGTCGGGGTCCCCCGTGAGGTGAAAGAGGGCGAGCACCGCGTTGCGGTCACCCCCGATGGAGTTCACGAGCTCGTCGCGTCCGGAGCTCCCGTCATCATCGAGGCCGGCGCAGGAATCGACTCGTCGATCTCCGACGCCGACTACCACCGGGCCGGCGCCACCGTCGTCGACCATGCCGCGGAGGTCTGGGCGCGCGCCGACCTCGTGATGAAGGTGAAGGAGCCCAAGCCCGAAGAGTTCGAGCACATGCGGCCAGGGCTCGTCCTGTTCACCTACCTGCACCTTGCCGCGTACCCCGAGGTCGCCGACGCGCTCATCGAGCACGGGGTGACCGGCGTCGCGTACGAGACCGTGCAGCTCCCGACGGGGGCACTCCCTCTCCTCGCCCCGATGAGCGAGGTCGCAGGGCGCATGGCCACCCAGGTTGGCGCGCACTACCTGGAACGCGAGCACGGTGGGCGGGGTGTCCTGCTCGGCGGAGTCCCCGGAGTGCGCCCGGCGCGTGTCGTCGTCCTCGGAGCTGGGAACGTCGGCTGGAACTCAGCCTGGATCGCCCAAGGCATGGAAGCCGAGGTGCTGCTCCTCGACAAGAACCTCGATCGGCTTCGATGGGTCGACCAGATCCATCAGGGCCGCATCGTGACCCTCGCGAGCAACCGCGGCGCGGTCGAGCGTGCCTGCATCGAGGCCGACCTCGTGATCGGTGCGGTCCTCGTCGCGGGCGGCCGGGCACCGATCGTCGTCACCGAGGACCTCGTGCGGTCGATGAAGAAGGGCTCAGTCATCGTCGACTGCGCGGTCGACCAGGGCGGCTGTATCGAGACCACACGCGAGACGACCCACGCCGACCCCGTGTACGAGCTCCACGGTGTACTGCACTACGCGGTGGGCAACATCCCGGGGGCCGTTCCGCACACGTCCACGTATGCGCTCACGAACGCGACGTTGCCGTACGCGCGCGAGCTCGCAACTCGGGGAGTCGCCGAGGCCACCGCAGCCGACCCCGAGCTTGCCTTCGGGGTGAACACCGTCGGTGGATCGGTCACCAACGCGGCGGTGGCCGCGGCGCTGGATCGACCGCTCGTGCCGCTCGTCGACGCACTGACCGGCTGACCGTCCCGCGGCCCCGAAGAAAAGCCAGACTGAGGGCAGACCCCCAAGAAAGAGGTGCCGATGGACGTCCCCGATCGCACGATCCTGATCTGGTCCGACATCGGCTGCCCGTGGGCGCACCTGGCGGTCCACCGTCTCCACGAGACGCGCACACGGCTCGGGCTCGCAGACGTTGTGGCGTTCGAGCACCTGAGCTTCCCGATCGAGCTGTTCAACCACTCGTGCACGCGCAAGGCGATGCTCGAGGCCGAGCTCCCCGTGTTGGGTGCGCTCGCGCCGGCCGCGGGTTGGCAGCTCTGGCAACGTCGCGACTGGGAGTGGCCGGTCACGATGCTTCCGCCCCTCGAAGCGGTCCGCGCGGCGCGGCTCCAGGGCCCCGAGGCCGCCGACACCCTCGACCGGGCCCTGCGCCACGCGTTCTGGGGCCAGTCGAAGTGCGTCTCGATGCGCGACGTCATCCTGGAGATCGCCGAAGACTGCGTCGCGGTCGACCTCGGCCGCCTCGAGACCGACTTCGACACCGGGGTGGCGAAGCACCGGGTGATCGAGGAGTGGCGGCGCGCGGCTGCCGGCAACGTGAAGGGCAGCCCGCACCTCTTCCTCCCCGACGGCAGCGACGTGCACAATCCGGGGATTCGCACTCACTGGGAGGGCGAGCACGGTGTGGGGTTCCCCGTGATCGACGCCGACGACCCGTCGGTCTACGACGACCTGCTCACCCGCGCCGCCGGATGAGCGAGCGCACGCAACCGACAGGAACCGATCGGAGACTCGTGGGCCGCCAGGGGATCGAACCCTGAACCTACGGGTTAAAAGCCCGGCGCTCTTCCAATTGAGCTAGCGACCCTCACATCAAGCGTACCGACCGTGCGACCGTGACGGTGTGGCTGGCGCGACCTACGGCGCAGTCCCCGGCTCCTGCTGGAGCTCCACGGTGTTCCCCGCGGGGTCGACGACCCAGATCTGGGCGACGTCACCCTGCGCGCCGCGGAAGTAGTTGACACCCTGCACCTCGAGCTCGGCGACCGCCGCGTCCAGATCATCGACGTACACGCAGAAGTGCGGGCCCGTGGGGTCGATCCCCGACCCCGTGCACGGGGCGTCGACGAGGTGCAGCTCCGACGCTCCGACGCCGAACCAGTGCCCTGCGACACCGGGGATCTCGGGACGGGCGCGGTCCTCGAGCCCGAGCACCTCGGTGTAGAAGTCCCGTACCTCCGCAAGCCTCGCCTCGACGTTGACGCTGATGTGCGCGACCCGGGTGACCTTCACGAGCCGCGATCCTATGACCCCATCTTCAGGAGCCGGCCGCTGCGTTCCCGGGGCGATTGCCTTCGCTGCGACCGGACTCGCCGCGCAGGCACCTTGCTACGATGAGTCGGTCCCGCCAGGGAACCGAGCCCCCATCGTCCAGTGGCCCAGGACGCCGCCCTTTCAAGGCGGTAACGGGGATTCGAATTCCCCTGGGGGCACCGACGGCAGTGACCGGTTGCGTGCGCGCTTCCGATTGCGAACCGTCGTCACAAATGCGGCAACCGCCGCCATGCACGGTCCTGTGGTGCAGTTTGGAGTGCACGCCGCCCTGTCAAGGCGGAGGCCGCGGGTTCAAATCCCGTCAGGACCGCTAGGGCGACGAACGCAGTCGCCGACCCGGCCGGGTAGCTCAGTTGGCAGAGCGCGCGCCTGAAAAGCGCGAGGTCACCGGATCGACGCCGGTCCCGGCCACCAGCATCCCGTTCTGGCATCCCGTCCAGAAGCCCCGAGCGCGCGTCGGGTCGCGACGCGGTCGGACCAACGCCGCTATTACGAGGCCGGCTCGTCGCTCGCTTCGAGGAGGCGGCGGATCTCGTCAGCACGGAAACGCCGGTGTCCGCCGAGCGTGCGGATCGCGGAGATCTTGCCGCTGCGGTGCCAACGTGTCACGGTCTTCGGGTTGACGCGAAACATCGCAGCGACCTCCGCCGGCGTGAGCAGCTCGTCGGGATCGTCGGAGTCCGCCGCTTGCGGCCGCGGTCCGTTGTTCTGACCATCAGTCATCGTGCACTCAGAGTACCAACGCGTCAATCGCCACCGTCTGTCGGGTGCGTGCGTTTCTCCGCGCTATTTGGGTTCCAGGAACGCCTGCCCGTGGCCGTCGACCACACGACCGACGAGCCACGCCTCATGCCCGGCCGCGCGCACGCCGTCGAGTGCGGCGCGCACGGCGTCGGCGGGAACGATGGCGAGCATGCCGATTCCGAGGTTGAAGACGTTCGCCATCTCGTCGTCGGTCACGTCGCCCGCTTCCTGGATCACCGAGAAGATCTTCGGCTCCTCCCATCGACCGCGCTCGACGATCGCGTCGCAGTCGTCGGGAAGGGCGCGCACCAGGTTGCCGGGGATCCCACCCCCGGTCACATGCGCGAACGCGTGGACCTCCACGTGGCGCCGGAGGTGCGCGATTGCGGGCGCATAGATCACACTCGGACGCAGCAGCTCGGCCCCGAGGGAATGTCGGGCGCCGCGCCAAGCGTGGTCGGCCAGGGACTGCCCGGATCGGGCGAACGCGCGTCGGGCGAGCGAGTAGCCGTTCGACCGCAAGCCCGGGCTGGCCAGCCCGATGATCCGGTCACCCGCCTGCACGTCGCGCGGGAGGACCTCTGAGCGATCGACGATCCCGACGGCGAAGCCAACGAGGTCGAATTCACTCGCCGCCATGACGCCGGGGTGCTCCGACATCTCCCCGCCCAGGAGGGCACATCCGGCTTCGCGGCAGCCGTGGGCCACTCCTGAGACGATCTGCTCAACATGCTCGGGCACCAGCTTGCCGACCGAGATGTAGTCGAGGAAGAACAGGGGCTCGGCTCCGCAGGTTGCGATGTCGTCGACGCACATCGCGACGACGTCGAGGCCGATCGTGTCGAACCGGTTCATCTCGCCTGCGATCACCGACTTCGTCCCGACGCCGTCGGTGGACGCGACCAGGAGCGGGTCCTGTTGGCTGAGTCGACCGAGACTGAACAACCCGCCGAAGCCGCCGATGTCGCCGACGACTTCGGGGCGGAACGTCGTCCGGACGTGCGCCTTGATCATCTCGACGGCCTTCTCGCCCGCCGCCATGTCGACCCCGGAATCGGCGTAGGTCAGCCGCTCCTCCCCGCGTCGCCTGCTCACTGCACGCCCGCGTCGCCCACCCACACCGGTGCACTCTCCGGCTCGGCGGGGCCGTCCTCGAGCGCGCGCTTGGAGTCGAGGAGCTCGGGGACCGGCACGGGATACTCGCCGGTGAGGCACGCAGTGCAGAACGAGTCGCTCGCGACCCCGGTCGCTCGCGTCAGCCGGTCGAGCTCGAGGTACGCGAGGGAGTCCACCTTCAAGAAGTCGGCGATCTCGCCGACGGAGAGGTCGGCGGCGAGCAGCTCCGAACGCCGGCCGGTGTCCATGCCGTAGAAGCACGGCCACCGATACGGCGGGGACGACACCCGGAAGTGCACCTCGGCCGCGCCGGCTTCACGGAGCATCGCCACGACCTGGCGCGTCGTCGTACCTCGGACGATCGAGTCGTCGACCACGACGAGGCGTTTCCCGCGGATGTTCTCGGGCAGCGGGTTGAGTTTGAGGCGGACCCCGCCCGCGCGCTGCTGCTGGCTCGGCTGGATGAACGTACGACCGACGTAGCGGTTCTTCACCAGCCCATCGCCATACGGCAGCCCGGCCGCGCGAGCGAAGCCTTGTGCCGCGGGGATCCCCGACTCGGGGACCGGCATGACCATGTCGGCATCCACGGGTGCCTGACGGGCGAGCTCCTCGCCCATGCGCTGGCGCGCCGCGTGGACGCTGCGACCGAAGAGGTAGGTGTCGGGTCGAGCGAAGTAGACGAACTCGAAGAGACACAGCGTCGGGTCCGGTTCCGCGAACCGGTGCTCACGCATCCCGGCCGCGTCGATCACGATCATCTCTCCCGGCTCCACCTCGCGTACGAAGTGCGCGCCCACGATGTCGAGCGCGGCCGTCTCGCTCGCGAGCACCCAGCCGCCTTCCACACGGCCGAGCACCAGGGGCCAGAAACCATGGCGGTCCCGGACGCCGATCAGTCGGGCGTCATCCATCAGCACCAGCGAGAAGCCACCCGCGAGGCGGGGGAGGACCTTCTCGAGCGCGACCTCGAGCTCACGACCGTCGGCCCTCGGCTGCGCCGCGTACTCGTTGGCGACAAGCTCGGCGATCAGCGCGGAGTCCGTGGTGGAGTCGACTTCGGTCGGTTCCGCGGCGAGCCCGGGGAGCATGCCCAGTCCCTGAGCGAGCTCGACGGTGTTGGTGAGGTTCCCGTTGTGGCCCAGTGCGAAGCCCGCGTCACCGACCGATCGGTAGACGGGCTGTGCGTTGCGCCACGTGCTCGAACCGGTGGTGGAGTACCGGTTGTGCCCGATGGCGAGGTGGCCCTCGAGCGGGGCGAGCCGCCGCTCGTCGAACACCTGGGTGACGAGGCCCATGTCCTTGACGACGGTGACCGTCTCGCCGTCGCTCACCGCGATGCCGGCCGACTCCTGCCCGCGGTGCTGCAGCGCGAACAGACCGAGGTAGGTGAGATGCGCCACCGACTGTCCGGGGGCGTAGACGCCAAAGACGCCGCAGGCGTGGCCGAGTCCCGGCCCGTCGGGAAGTGGCTGCATGTCCGACCAGTATCGCATCATCGGTCATGCCGCCGCCGCAACGGCGGTACCGTCACCTCGTGATGACGCCGGCTTGTGTGTTCCTGACCGGCAGGGCGGGGTCCGGCAAGCGGACCGTGGCCAACCTCGTCGCGGAGGAGCTCCGGCGGCGCGAGCAGGCAGTCGCGCTGCTCGGCGCCGATGCCGTCGGACGCCACCTCACCGAGGGCCCCGATGCGCTCGCGTGGTGCTGCCGCTTGCTGGTCGAGAACGGCGTGACGGTCGTCGTGGCGATCGAAGTCGCCGAACGGGACGATCGAGAGCTGCTCCGATCCTCGATCCCGCGGTTTGCCGAGGTCTATCTCGACGCCCCGGCCGACGTGTGCGCCACCCGCGCCGGCCGTGCCGACCCCACCTTCGAGGAGCCCTGGGCGCCGGATCTCCGCGTGCCCACCCACGGTCGGGACCCGTCGGCATCCGAGGCACAGGTGATCTCGTTCCTCGAGGAACGCGGCGTCGCGGCGCGGACGCCGGGACATCCGTCCGATCGCTGAGGTCGCGCGTCGAGCAGACGGCCCCGATCACGGGGCCAGATCGCGAGTCCGGATCAAGAAGCGGGAACGAAATCCCCCGCGACGATCCGTGGAATGGCGTTCGTCCACAAGTCTTCGGCCTCGCTGAGCGCGACGTCGAACGCACCCTCGACGACCAGTCGGTCGCCGCCGACGACGCCGAGATCCGTCGCCGGCACACCCGCGCCACTGGCCCGACGCAGGACCTCGGGCAACGAGCGCGTGTCGACCGAGAGGAGCACACGGTTGGCGGACTCCGAGAAGCACCACATCGCGGGCGCGAGGCCTGGCTCGGGCGTGACGGTGAATCCCACCCCGCCGGCGAACGCCATCTCCGCGAGCGCGACAGCGATGCCTCCATCCGAGCAGTCGTGGACACCGGCAACCGTGCGTTCGTTCACGAGGTCCGCAACGAAGGCGTGGAGCCGTGCTGCCGCGTCGAGGTCGGCGAGGGGTGGTGCGCCGCCGTCGAGACCATGGACCACGAACGCCCACTCCGAACCGCCGAGCTCTTCCGCGGTTGCGCCGAGCAGCACGACATGGTGTGCGTCGCCCAGCGCGAGGCCGGGGGGGATCTCGGTCGGCGTGGCCATCGTCCCGACGATCCCGACCACGGGCGTGGGATCGATGTCGCTGCCGCGTGACTCGTTGTAGAAGCTCACGTTCCCGCCGACGACAGGGATCCCGAGCGCGCGGCACGCCTCACTCATGCCGTCGACGACCTCGGAGAACTGCCACATGACCTCGGCGTGCTCGGGGTTCCCGAAGTTCAGGCAGTTCACGAGCGCCTTCGCCTCGCCACCCGCGCAGGCGACGTTGCGGGCGGCTTCCATCACCGCGAGCTGCGCTCCGGTGTTCGGGTCGAGCCGACAGAACCTCCCCTTGCCGTCGACGGAGAGCGCGAGCGCGCTGCTCGAGTCGGGAAGGCGGAGCACCGTCGCGTCACCGCCCGGACCGGTCACCGTGTTGAGGAAGAGCTGGTGGTCGTACTGGCGCCACACCCAGGACTTGTCGGCGATCGTCGGCGTCGCGAGCAGGGCGAGCAGCTCGGCGCCGAGATCGGTGCCGGCAGCAAAGCGGTCTCGGAGCTCGGCTGCAGGGTCGGCCGCGAGCAAGGCGTCCTGACCCGCCGGCCGGGTGATGGTGCGGTGGTACACCGGTCCGTCGCCGAGCGAGTCGCACGGGATGTCGGCGATCGGAGACTGGTCCGAGCTCGCCGGTGGCGTGACGTCGCCACGAGGCGGACGCGGGTTGGTCCCGGGAACACCCACCACGTCGAACAGCCCGTCGAACACACGGAACCGCCCGGTGTCCGTGACGCGTCCGACGACCGTCGCACGGATCTCCCACCGGTCCGCCAGCGCGAAGACCGCGTCGAGGTCGGCCGGTTCGACGATCGCGAGCATCCGCTCCTGACTCTCGGAGGTGAGCACCTCCACGGGGTTCATTCCCGGCTCGCGCTTCGCGACACGCGCGACGTCGACGTCCATCCCCGCGCCGGTCTTGGCCGCGGTCTCCGACGCGGCGCACGAAAGTCCGGCCGCGCCGAGGTCCTGCACGCCGATGGCGAGCCCGGCATCGAGCAGCTCGAGGCAGGCCTCGATCAGGCGTTTCTCCTCGAACGGGTCGCCCACCTGCACCGAGGGTCGCTTCGCATCCGATCCTTCCTCGAAACCGGCCGACGCCAGCACACTCGCCCCACCGATGCCGTCGCGTCCGGTTGCCGAACCGAGGAGCACCGCGAGGTTGTCGACACCCTCCGCCCGGGCGAGCACCAGCCGCTCGACGGGCAGCACGCCGAGGCACAGCACGTTGACGAGCGGGTTCCCTCGGTAGCAGTCGTCGAACACCACCTCACCACCGACCGTCGGGACACCGACCGCGTTGCCGTAGCCGGAGATCCCCGACACGACGCCCTCGAAGAGGTAGCGGGTGCGGGCATCGTCGAGTGATCCGAATCGCAGGGGGTCCATCAACGCGATCGGGCGCGCCCCCATCGAGAAGATGTCGCGTATGATCCCGCCGACCCCGGTGGCCGCGCCCTGGTACGGCTCGATGGCCGACGGATGGTTGTGGCTCTCGATCCGGATCGCGACCGCGACCCCATCACCGATATCGATGACGCCCGCACCCTCACCGGGGCCGACGAGCACCCACGGCGCTTCGGTCGGGAAGCGGCCCAGATGGACGCGGGACGACTTGTAGGAGCAGTGCTCCGACCACATCACCGCGTACATGGCGAGCTCGAGCTCGGACGGATCCCGTCCCAACAGCTCGACGATCGAGGCCAGCTCGTCGTCCGTCAGCCCGAGCTCGCGATGGAGCGGACGGGGGGGCGGCGGCGTCAGCTCGGGCACGCGGCGAGCCTATCGGTGGCCTGATTTCATGAAATGAACGGTCATGACTAACCTCATATGCCGCAGCGTCCGGATCTTTCAATACGGGGGAGGACTCCCCCGGCCGGCGGTCGTCAATCAGCGACCGTTCCAAGTCGACAATCAGGTGAGGAAATGATGGCAGCACGAGTGATGACCGACGAGCACAAGCGGGCCATGCGGGCCGGCCGCGACCAGGGCCGCGCGGTGAAGTCCTACCTCGACGCGCTCGAGCAGCACCGCCCCCGCCGGGGTCGCCAGCGCACGGTCGAGTCCATCAAGCAGCGGCTCGACGCGATCGAGACCACGATGCTCGAAGTCTCCTCGCTGAAGCGCCTTCAGCTCACCCAGGAGCGCCGCGACCTCCAGGTCGAGCTCGACGCGAAGTCATCGGGAGGAGTCGACCTCTCGGCCCTCGAAGGGGAGTTCGTCCGCCACGCGAAGGCCTACGGCGAGAGCAAGGGCATCGCGTACGCCACCTGGCGCGAGCTGGG
>JANOWV010000673.1:0-4416 GCA_031418075.1 Actinomycetes bacterium | reverse complement strand
TCGAGAACTACGGCGTGGCGCTCGAGACGACGACCATCGCCTTTGCGGTCGCGTTGCTCGCGACGTTCATCGGGTGGTTTCTGAGCGAGCGCACGTTGTCGATCCACACGATCTTCACCAGCAAGCGCGAGTCGTGGTACTGGTTGACGATCCTCTTCACGTTCGCACTCGGCACCGCCGCCGGCGACCTGGTGGCAGAGAAGTTGAGCGTCGGGTACTGGCAGTCGGCACTGCTCTTCCTGACACTCATCGGCGTGGTCGCGGTCGCGCACTTCCGCTTCAAGCTGCCCGAGGTCTGGGCGTTCTGGATGGCCTACATCCTGACCCGTCCGCTCGGCGCCTCGACCGGCGACTACCTGTCGCAGCATCGCAACGTCGGAGGGCTCGGCCTGGGCAGTGTGGGCACGAGCATCCTCTTCCTCACCGTGATCGCGAGCCTGGTCGTCGTGCTATCGAAGCGCCAGGTGCTGGGTGGGGAGCCCGAGGTGGCGCTCGAGCCCGCGAAGAGCTGACCCTCCAGGAGCACCATTCGTCGTGCTGCCGTCGGCACAATGAGGTGCCGGCGGCAGAACGTTCGATCAGGGAGACCGGGATGACGGAGCAGGCGGGAGCAAGGCCGATGCGTCGTGGGTTCCGCTCCCATTGGGAGCGGCACCCGGCTGTGCTTGCGGGCGAGGAGCTCACCCGCGGCGAGCGAGCGGCCGACGCGATGCGGAACCGGATGGGGTCGTGGGCGTTCGTCCTGGGCTTCGGCGCCTTCCTGGTCGTCTGGGTCGTCGCCAACAGCCTCTTCGCGATCGGGGGGTCCGGTAGCAAGCACGGGTTCGACCCGTACCCGTACATCCTGCTGAACCTCTTCCTCTCCATGCTCGCCGCGATTCAGGGTGCCATCCTGCTCATCGCCGCGAAACGTTCAGACCAGATCGCGAGCCAGCTCGCGCAGCACGACTATGAGACCGACACGCAGGCCTTCGAGCGCATCGAAGCGGTGCATGATCGACTCACCCAGATGGCCGAGGAGAACCGGTGCCTCCTCGAGCAGAACACGCGGATCCTCGACCAGCTCGTCGCTTCAGGCGGTCCCAAGGGTTAGGACGAGCGATCTGTTCGGGTCGTTGACCGCTAGCGGAAGCGGATCGACTCGAGGAGCGCTTGGAACTCCCGTTGCGTCTTGCCGCTGTCGGCGAGCAGACCGTGCGTGATGATCGTCGTGGTGACGACGCGTCGGCCGTGGATGAGCACGGTCTGACTCGCATCGGTCGGCGCACCGTCGGCGCCGGTCGCGGTGATCACGACCTGTTGCCCGTCGGCTCCATCGACGGAGAACGGCACGGTGCTGGTCGGAGTGATCCCGCCGAGCTGGAGCTGGAAGCCTCGCGAGACGGTATCGAAGAGGAAGGCGCGCACCGCAGGGTCCGCGGGGTCGACCGAGGATGGCACGCGCGTCGCGGTGATCGCGACCACCGATTGGTCCAACACGCTGAACGCGTGATCCAATTCGGTGCCGTCGATCGACTCGGTGCGCCAGAAGTTCGGAACCTCGAAGCTGTAGCCCTGCTCCTCGACCACCTTCACGGTGGGAGACGATGCCGCCCTCGACGGGCTGGTGACCGAGAGCTCGTCGAGCAGTCCCGTTACCCACGCGCCGACTCCGGCCACGATGATCGCGAGCAACACTGCTCCCGCGCGCCTGACCTTCCACCAGCGGCGACGGGGATGCGCGACCGGATCCGACGGGGGGAGCAGCCGACCTGGCCGCGTGGTGGTCGCGCGCCCGTTGTGCGGCAGTGGTGTTGTCACCGGGCGCGCCGGAACCGGGGCATCGGGCGTCGAGGGCATGACCGGCGCGAAGCGGGTGGACGGTACTGCGGGCGCACTGTCGGTCGCGGGCCTGACTGGGGCGAATCGGGGGGCGAGAGTCGCGGGACCCGCGGAAGCTACTGGGGACGCCGTGGTGTTGGCGGCGGCCCCAGCAGGCGTCGCCACCTGGGGATGGCTGTGCTCGGTCCAGCGGTCACCGTCCCACCAGCGCAGGTTCGCGCCGTCATGGGGATCGGGGTACCAGGCAGCACCGGGACCCGACAACTGTCACCTCCGAGAATTTCCAGCCTGGGTGGAGGATCGGCAGATCGAGGGGTCGATCTTGAGCATGCCCCGAGCATTTGCCCGCCCCATCCCCCGCTGACCTCGGGTGGACCTACCGATTGCGACGCGCGAGTGGTTGTGGGAGGGTGACGCCGACAAGCAGCTAAGGGGTGGGCATGCATGGGCGTGGGCGGCTGGCAGGGCTGATGATCGTTATGGCCGTCGCTGCGGCCGGGTGCTTCCCGGCGCCAGCTGCACCTCCTCCGCCCCGACCGCCGGCCGCTCCGTCGGACATTTCCGTGGACTTTCAGGACGTGACGCTGCTCTGCCATCCGCCTGCCACGTCGTGCACGGTGTTGTTCCACTACGCGGACAACTCGCAGAACGAGTTGGGCTTCGACATCTTCGTCTTCAGCGTGAGCGATCCCCAGCCGGTCCCTGCACAGAGCTATCGCCCAGCCACGCTCGGGTACGGCTGTTGCCCCGGTTCTGACCCGATCGAGGTCCAAGTCGAGGTCGACACCTGTGTGAGTGTCATCGCCTACAACGATGCCGGGGACTCCGACGAAGCGTTCGGGTGCTTCAGGATCGACACCTCGGGGAATCCGTACACCTTCGTCGAAGTCTGACGCGCCCGGGCGGGCCCCGCGCGGCCGGCGGTTCAGGCGACGACGTTCGCGGCGCGCAGGTCCGCGGCGCGGTCGCCGAGACCGAGCTCGGCGAGGATCTCATCGGTGTGCTCGCCGAGTGCGGGGGACCCACCAGTGAGCTGGGCCGGCGTGGTACCGAAGCGCGTCGGGTGGCGAGGCATGCGGGTGCGGCCCACGACATGGTGGTCGGCCTCTTCGAACAGGCCGATGGCGACCGCGTGCGGGTCGCGGGTCACCTCGTCGGGGGAGAGGATCATCGCGAACGGCACCCGTTCGGCCTCGAGCCGTTCCGTCGCCTCGGCCATCGTCATGTTCGCGGCGAGCGCGTAGCACATGTCGATCACCGGATCGAGCACGTCGCGGTGCTTGACCCGCTCGGCGATCGTGGCGATGCGCGGATCGTCGTAGCCCTCGGCGCCGAGCGCCTTGCACATGCCGGAGAAGTCGTGGTCCGACGTCGGCGTGACGATGCCGTACCCGTCGAGGAATTGGAGCGGTCGGAACCCGGCCACGAAACTCGAGTGCTGGGTGTTGTCCGACTCGAGCAGCACCTCATTGGCGGCCGAGTCGATCCAAAGGAACGACACCGCGGCATCGGCCATCGAGATCTCGATGTGTTGGCCGCCCTTCCCGTTCGCTCGTGCGAAGAGTGCGGCGGTGATCGCCTGCGACGCGTAGAGCGACGTCACCTTGTCGGCGGCCGTCTGGCGCAGGAAGACGGGCACGCCGTCTTCGGGGTCGGCTTGGTTCGACGCGAACCCGCCGTAGGCCTGCATCACCGTGTCGTAGACGCTGCGGTCGCGGTACGGGCCCTCGGTCCCGAACCCGGAGAGCGATGCGTACACGACGTCGGGGTTGTCGGTCACCACGTCGTCGTATCCGAGCCCGAGGCGATCCATCACACCGGGACGGAAGTTCTCGACCACGACGTCTGCCTGTGCCGCCAGCTTCCTGACGATGTCGACACCCTCGGGTGATTGGAGGTCGACCGCGATCGAGCGCTTCCCTCGGTTGCACACCAAGAAGAGCGAGCTCATCCCGTTGACGGCGACGCCGATCCAACGGCCGATGTCGCCGATGCCGAGGCGCTCGACCTTCACGACGTCGGCACCTTGGTCGGAGAGCAGCGATACCGCATACGGGCCGGTCACCGCGATCGACAGGTCCAGGATGCGGATCCCGTCCATGGGTCCCGTGCTCATGCGGTGCTCACGCTCCGGTCGCGGCGTTGATGAGCCGCTCGAGCCACCACTGCGGGGCGTTGTCGGTGATGTTCGAGATGTTGGAGTAGTCGTGCCAGCGACAGATCTTGCCGTCGCGCAGCTGGGTGACGGACACGAACGAGTGGTCGATGACCTCGCCGGTGTGAAACGTCCAACGCTCCGTGTGCTCGGTCATCACGAGGTCGCCTTCGCCGATCATGTTCGTGCCCGGGAGGTGGTCGTAGCCCTCGAGCGGCTCGAGCCCGATCTTCAGGCGGTCGATGACGCCCTCGGGACCGGTACCGCCGGGGCCCGGGACACCGATGTCGGTGTAGTGGGCGTCGTCGGTGAGCAGCGTCTTCATCGCTTCCCAGTCGCGGGCCGCCAGCGCGTCCCAGTACTGCTGGACGATCTCCTTGTTGGCGGTCTGCTGATTCGCTGCTGCCATGGGGTTGCTCCTCGGTCGCGAAGTCGGAACG
>JANOWV010000672.1:0-2409 GCA_031418075.1 Actinomycetes bacterium | reverse complement strand
TCGCGGAGCAGGGTTGGCTCGGACTGCATGTCGCGGAGGAGTACGGCGGTTCGGGATATGCGATCCCCGAGCTCGTCGTCGTGCTCGAGGAGCTCGGCCGTGCACTCGCGCCGGGACCGATGCTCCCGACGATGCTCGCCGCCGCGGTCATCGCTGCGAGCGACGACACGGCAGTAACCAAGGAGCTGCTCGGGGGCTTGACTTCCGGCGTGCTCATCGGCGCGGTCGCAGGAGGTGACGGCTGCGGGCTGACCGCCGAGCCGACGGACGCGGGGCTTCGCGTGTCGGGGATCGCCCGCCCGGTCATTGCGGCTGGCCTCGCCGATGTCGTCGTCGCACCGGTGAGCGTCGGGGACGACGCGCGCTGGGTCGTCCTCACCCGCGACGACATGACCGCGACCGAGCTCCCGAGCGTCGACCCAACTCGCCGGGTCGGTGAGGTCTCGGTAGACGGTGCCGTGGTGCCGACCGAACGCATCCTCGACGGCGTCGACACGGCATGGGTCGTCGACCTGGTCGCGACCATGGCGGCGGCCGAGCTCGTCGGCGTCGCGCAGTGGTGCGTCGACACCGCTGCCACCTACGCGAAGGATCGGGTGCAGTTCGGACGCCCGATCGGACAATTCCAGGGCGTCAAGCACAAGTGCGCCGACATGATCGCCCGGGTCGAGCTGGCACGGGCCGCGGCTTGGGATGCGGCCCGCGCGGTCGACGACGATCCTCCGGAGCGTGCGCTCGCGGCGGCCAGTGCGATCGCGCTCGCGATCGACGCCGCGTTCCTCAACGCCAAGGACTGCGTGCAGGTGCTCGGAGGCATCGGGTTCACCTGGGAGCACGATGCCCACGCGTACCTCCGGCGGGCGATGACGGTGCAGAGCATCTTCGGCCCTGCGACCCGTTGGCGCCAGGCTGCCTGTCGGCTCGGGCTCGGCGGGGTTCGACGTGCGCTGACCGTGGACCTGGGCGACGAGGCCGACGCGGTCCGTACCGAGGTACGGGCGTTCCTCGAGTCGGTGAAGGACCTTCCGCCGGGCGAGCAACGCATCGCCGTCGCCGACGCGGGCTACATCGTCCCGACGTGGCCCGTGCCCTGGGGGCGGGGAGCGAAAGCCCTGGAGCAGGTGGTCTTCGAGGAGGAGTTCCGCGCCGCGAAGGTCGCCCGTCCGGGGATCACGATCGGCGGATGGGCCTTGCCGCCCGTGATCATGTACGGGACGCAGGAGCAGCAGGCGCGTTGGATCCCGCAGACACTGCGCGGGGAGATCAGCTGGTGTCAGCTCTTCAGCGAGCCGGGTGCCGGCTCGGACCTTGCGAGCCTCTCCACGCGCGCGACGCGGGTCGAAGGAGGGTGGCTCGTCAACGGCCAGAAGGTCTGGACGTCGATGGCGCAGTACGCGGACTGGGGGATCCTGCTCGCCCGCACGAACCCGGACGCCGCCAAGCACGACGGCATCTCCTGCTTCATGGTGGATATGAAGCACACCGAGGGGCTGACGATCCGCCCGCTGCGCGAGCTCACCGGTGAGTCCATGTTCAACGAGGTGTTCTTCGACGATGCGTTCCTCCCCGACGAGTGCCTTGTCGGGGAGGAGCACGACGGTTGGCGCGCCGCGCGCACAACACTCGCGAACGAACGGGTGTTCATGGGCGGGGGCATGAGCTTCGGTCACGGGCTGGAGCAGATCGTCAAGGCGATCGCGGCACGCGGGCTCGGCGACGACCCGCTCGTCCTCGATGAGGTCGGTGGGCTGGTGACGCGGGCGCACGCGCTCTCGTGTCTCGGCTACCGCTTGACGCTCGCCGCGCTCGCCGGCGCAGACCCGAGCGGCTCCGAGGCGTCGGTGCGCAAGCTGCTCGGCGTCGAGCACGACCAGCATGTGCAGGAGGTCGGGCTCGGACTCGTGGGCGTCGACGGGGCGATCGCCGACGGCGACGGTCAGACGTGGAGTCGCGGCTTCCTCTTCAACCGCAACCTGACCATCGCCGGCGGCACGAGCGAGATCCAGCGCAACATCATCGGCGAGCGGGTCCTCGGCCTGCCCCGGGACCCGTAGCCGCGCGCCGGAACGTCGCGTCCCTTCGGAATCGCCCGGGGCCTAGGCCGGTGGAGTCGGAGGCAGCTCCAGGACCTCGCCCGGGTAGACGAGGCTCGGGTTGCCCGAGCGAAGGTGGGGGCGGTTCGTCATGCAGAGCTGCACCCAGTAGGTGACGACATCGGCGGGGGTGAGCGCTTCCGGCGACCGGCCCGCGGCTGCCGCGACCTGCTGCGTCGCGATCGACCACAGGTGCTCACCGGCGACGACGACGTGGCTCGTCGAAGTCGGGCTCGTCAAAGTCGGGGACGCGGGAACCGGGGCCGCCGTCGTCGGGGAGCCCGGCCCGTTTGCCGTGGGGGCGGAGCTGGAGGTC
>JANOWV010000671.1:0-18872 GCA_031418075.1 Actinomycetes bacterium | reverse complement strand
GTCTTGCCGGCGCCGTTCGGCCCGAGCAATCCGGCGATCGTGCCCGAAGCCACCTCGAAGTCGACTCCGGCGAGCGCCTGGAACGAGCCGAACCGCTTCTCGAGTCCCTCGACGACGACGCCGGCCTCGGGGACCCGCGCGTCTGATCCTCGGGAGCCTGGTCCTCGGGAGTCCGGTCGTCGGGAGTCTGGTCCTCGATCGGTCACGGGAGCGAACCTAGCCCCACGAGCAGGAACGCCTGGCGGTCGCCTGGCGTACGCTCGACGGGCATGCCCCCGGTCGACGGCGAGACGGTCGATGCCGCACTCGACACCGACGGCTACGCGATCGTCGAGGAGCTGCTCACGCGTGACCGGGCCACGGAGATCCGCGACGAACTGCGACGACTGCTCGAGCCCGTCCCCGGCGGTCGCAACGACTTCGAGGGGTTCGCCACCCGGCGCCTCTACGCGTTGTACGCGAAGACCCGGGTACTCGACGAGCTGACCCTGCACCCGCTCGTGCTCGGCGCACTCGAGCGCACACTCGGCCCGCACTTCCAGCTCAGCGGTCCGACCGGCATCGACATCGGGCCGGGCGAGGTCCAGCAGGTGCTGCACCGCGACGAGGACATCTACCCCGTCCCCCGCCCTCATCCGGAGCTGGTCATGAACGTCATGTGGGCGTTCGACGACTTTACGGAGGCCAATGGCGCGACCCGCATCGTCGCCGGCAGTCACCGCACCGTGGAACCGCCGCCCGCCGACGCGCCGGTGCGCTTCGCGGCGATGCCGGCAGGATCGGTGATGCTGTACCGGGGTTCGGTGTGGCACGGCGGCGGTGCGAACCACACGGAGCTCCCGCGCCTCGGCGTCGCGATCGAGTACGTCGTCAGCTGGCTCCGACCCCAAGAGACACATCTGCTCGCGGTTCCGGCCGACGTCGCGCGCACGTTGCCCAAGCGTCTGCGCGAGCTGCTCGGCTACGACGTGTATCCGCCGTTCCTCGGCTACGTCGACGGCCGGCATCCCGACCGGGTGCTCGGACCTGCGACGCGGACCGACTGATCCACTCTTTCGTTGCGCCTGGCTCCAGGCGAGACGGGCTTCACGCCAGTCGGGTCGACGGCACCGACGTCAGACCGTCGCCTGCGAGCTCGCGGACGGACGCGACGGGATCGGGATCGGCGAACATCTCCTCGTCGCGGTAGTCGGTCGGGCGACCGGTCGGGTCGGTGACCCACCACGAGGCTTCCAGCGCGATCCCGTTCGGATCGTGGAAGTAGACGGAGCGCATGATGCCGTGGTCGACGACCGCAGTGACCTCGGACCCGGCGGCGAGCAACCGCTTGCGCAACAGCTCGAGCGCATGCTCATCAGCCACGTTGAACGACAGGTGGTCGAGCTGGATCGCCCGGTCGGGTCGGGCGCCCGCCGGCTTCGCGAACGTCTCCATGCCGGCGATCTCGAAGAAGGCCACAGTGTTGCCGTCGGCCATCTCGAAGAAGTAGTGCCGCATCGGGCCGGCCATGAGCGTGGCGGTGAGACGCATCCCGAGCACGCCGGCGTAGAAGCGGACGGTCGCGTCCATGTCGGGGGTGACGAGGGCGAGGTGGTTGATCCCACGCCAGACGGGTCCCTCGGGCAGGTCGTCGAGCACGGTCTGGGGAGGACGGGGCTGAGCCATGACGGGTTCCTCGTGGTCGCGAACTGTCCGTTGCCTGGTCAACAGGTTCGCGCGGCTGAACATGCCCTGCTCCGCCATGCGCCGAACGGCGTCAGAATGCCTGCGTGCTCCCCCTGCTCCGGGCCTCCCACTTCCCGCCCACCGTGGCCGTGACGACCGTGACCACCGCGCTCGCCCTCTCGGCCGGACGCGGCGTGGGTGCGGTCTGGGTCGCCCTCGCCGTCCTGGCCGGGCAGCTGTCGGTCGGTTGGAGCAACGACTACCTGGACCGCGATCGGGATCGCGCCTCAGGCCGGACCGACAAGCCACTCGTCGTCGGCACCGTCGCCACGTCGACCGTGCGCACCGCGGCGGGTATCGCGCTCGTCGCGTGCGTCCCGCTGTCACTGCTGTCGGGTTGGCGGGCGGCGATGGTGCACCTCGCGGCCGTCGGGCTCGCCTGGGCCTACAACCTCGTGCTGAAGCGCGGGCCCTGGAGTGTCGTCCCGTACGCACTGGCCTTCGGCCTGCTCCCCGTGTTCGTGACCCTGGGCCTGCCCGATCACCCGTGGCCGCCCGGGTGGGCAGTCGCCGCCGCTGCGCTCCTCGGTTCGGGTGCGCACCTCGTGAATGCGCTCCCCGACCTCGACGACGACCGATCCGGAGGCATCCACGGGTTGCCGCACCGCCTCGGCCACGACCCGTCCCTCGTCGTGGCCGCGCTGCTCATGGGAAGCGCAGTGGCACTCGCGGTGATCGCGCCGGCCGGGGCGATCGAGGGTCTCGGCCTGATCTTCCTCGGGGGCGCGGGGCTCTCGGTGAGCGGAGTGATCGTGGCCGGCCTCACCCACCACGAACGCGTGGCGTGGTCCTGCACGCTCGTGCTCGCGGCGCTGGGCGTGGCCCTGCTCGTGGAGCGTGGGCACGCCTTCGCGTGACGCGGGGAGAATGCGTCATTGCGGGGACCCACCCGCCATGCTCTGATCGCATCGTGACCAGTGGATTCCGAGTCGGCGATCTCCCCCCGGCGCTCGGCAACCGGGAGCTACGTCGGCGGCTCGTCTCGAAGCCACTCGCCGTGTTCCTCGACTATGACGGGACCCTCACACCGATCGTCGCCCGACCCGAGCTTGCGCTCCCGGTGCCCGCAACCCGCGCGGTCCTCGAGGATCTCGCCGAGGTGTGCGTGGTCGGGATCATCAGTGGCCGCGATCTCGACGACGTCCGCACGATCGTGGGCGTCGACGAGCTCTGGTATTCGGGCAGCCACGGGTTCGACCTCTTGGCCCCCGATGGGACCCGAGACGAGCGTGACGACGGGCGCGAGGTCCTCGACGCCCTCTCGCACGCCGCCGACGCGCTCGATGAAGCCGTGCACGCGATCCCCGAGGCATGGGTCGAGCGGAAGCGTGTCGCGATCGCGGTGCACTACCGACAGGTCGACGACGCGCATGTCCCCGCGCTCGAGCAGGCGGTCGAGGGCGTGGTCGCCATGCATCCCGATCTGCGACGAACCGGTGGAAAGCGGATCTTCGAGGTGCGCCCGAACGTGGCCTGGGACAAGGGGGCCGCGCTCTGGTCGCTGTTCGAGCGCGCGGGCCTGCACACCGCCACAGCCCTGCCGATCTACATCGGCGACGACGAGACCGACGAGGACGCGTTCGCGGCCCTCGACGACGACGGTGTCGGCATCCTCGTCGCCGATGACGACGAGGACCGCTTCACATCGGCGAGCTACCGCCTGCGCGATACCGACGAGGTCCGCGTGTTCCTCGCGGACCTCGCCGGTCGGCTCTCCCGCGGCGCCTGACCCGGCACCGCGTCGAGCGGGTCAACCTCGTCAGACGTTGCGTCCGAGGAAGGCCGCGAGCTCGTCGGCCGCGGTCGCGCCCTTGGGCGCGCCTTCGTCGAAGGTGGCGAGGTACTCACCCGAGGCGAAGTCGGGCAGGTTGTCACCGCTGTGGCGCCGGGCACACCGGACAGTACCGAGGTCGAACATGGCGTTCCAGACCCCTGCATCACCGACCACTTCACCGATCTGCTGGAATGCTCCGGTGACGACGCCGACCGACACTGCCGAGCTCGTCGTGAGCTTCGACATCGACGGGACGATGGTGTTCGGACACCCCCCGGGGCCGATCATGGTGGGCTTCGTCCGAGCGGTGCTGGCTGCGGGCCATGTGGTGGGTTCGGCATCGGACCGGACGGTCGCTGACCAGTCCGCCCTCTGGGCGGCGCACCACGTCGACGTGGCGTTCGTCGGCGGCAAGCACCACCTCCACGAGGTACGCGAGCGCTTCCCGGCGATTCGGTACGTCCATCTGGGGGACACCGACGTCGATGCCCACTACGCGCGCTTGGCGGGATTCGAGTTCATCGGCGTCGAGGACCTTGTGGCGCTTGGGGACGGCCGCCTCAGACTGCTCTCAGGAGGGGTAGCGCACGATGCTCCCTGACAGCCCCCGAAGCGAAGGAGCACCAATGTCCGCCACCCCCACCACCACGAGACGGCGCCGAGGCGCCGTGGTCGCCACGCTGGCCGTTGCCAGCATGGGACTGCTCGCCGGGTTCGCACCCGCCGCGTCCGCCCATCCGGGCGGCGGGCGAGCGCAGCTCACCGACGCGCAGAAGACGTGCCTCGAAGCCGAAGGCATCGTGAAGCCCACGCCCAACGCCGACGGCACGCGGGTCGAGCCCACCGATGCACAGAAGGCTGCCTTCAAGGCTGCCGCCGAGAAGTGCGGCATCGAGCTCCGCGGCCCCCGCGGCAACCGTCCGAAGCTCACCGATGAGCAGAAGACGTGCCTCGAGGAGCAGGGCATCGAGAAGCCGGCCAAGAACGCCGACGGCACACGCGTGAAGCCGACGGACGAGCAGAAGGCTGCATTCAAGGCTGCGGCCGCCGAGTGCGGCATCACGCTGCCTGAGCGTCCTGCGGATGCACCGTCGGGCTCTTCCACCACCACCGACTCGCAGGCGGACAACACGAGCGCCAGCTAGTCGACCCGATGCGCAGGGGGGCTCCCCCCGGCCCCTTCCGACCGCGGTACCCGCACGGGTGCCGCGGTCGGGCGCGTCGGGGCCCGATCAGGAAAACAGATCAGGGTCCGGTGACGATCTCCTCGATGCGCGCGAGCGTCTTCTCCATGTTGGTGCGGGTCTTCTTGGCCGCCGGGCGCACGAGCGCCTTGACCTTCTCCTGGGAGATGTCCCATGTCTCGCGGACCCGGGTACCGCCCTCGACGGGCTCCAGGTCGTAGCGCCAGATCCGTCCGCCACCCATGTTGTGGAAGATCCCGGGCGGGCGGGTCTGCCACGCGACGCAGCGATTCTCCTGGAAGTCGATGACCTCGCTCTCCATGGAGTACGGCAGGCCCATCTTCATGGACATGCCGAACTTCGACCCGAGGGTCATGCGCTGCGCGCCGGCCTTGGCGTCGCGCACGGTGCCGGACCCGTCG
The DNA here is from genome assembly GCA_031418075.1 of Actinomycetes bacterium. Classification (GTDB taxonomy): domain Bacteria; phylum Actinomycetota; class Acidimicrobiia; order IMCC26256; family PALSA-555; genus DASUAO01. The sequence continues at coordinate 13,767 of JANOWV010000671.1, read as the reverse complement.
ATCTCACGGTGGCGGCTCGGGTCGGCGATGAGGTCGAAGATCTTCTCGGGCGGTGCGGCGATCACGCGCTCCACACGCACCTGGTCGGGGTTGTCCTGCTCGGGCTTGCTGGTGTCGGTCATGGAGCCACCGTAGTCAGTGGGCAGAACGCGGGGTCGGGGCGGTACGGTGTTTCCCTGACGGCGGCGTCAGGGAAACCCGCGACCCGGGAGTGCAGGCGCCCCGGGAACCCAGGCCCACGCGGACCGTACGACCAGGGAGCACCCGATGTTCGAGATCCCCAAGATCGTCAGCGTCGACGACCACGTCGTCGAGCCCCGCCACGTCTGGCAGACCTGGCTCCCGGAGAAGTTCCGGGAGAAGGGCCCCCGGGTCGAGGAGCGCCGCTGGGGCGACTTCCGACTGTTCCCCGGCGCGAAGTACAAGAACCCCGAGGACCCCAACGGGGACTGGGGCAGCGCCTGGATCTACGAGGACAAGGTCATCTACGTCCACAAGAAGTTCGTGGCGATCCCGAACGAGGCGACGCCCGACGGCGACGTCACCAAGTTCGACCGCTACAAGATGGTGATGACAGCCGTCACCTACGACGGCATGCGCGACGGCTGCTACGACCGCGACGCCCGGATCAAGGACATGGAGCTGAACTGGGTCGACGGATCGTTGCCCTTCCCGACGTTCCCCCGGTTCTGCGGGCAGACGTTCTACGAGGCCGACGACAAGGAGCTCGCGCTCGCCTGCGTCAAGGCCTACAACGACTGGATGGTCGAGGAGTGGTGCGAGCCCTCCGGTGGCATGAACATCCCGTTGTGCCTCATGCCGCTGTGGGACATCGACCTCGCGGTCGAAGAGATCCGACGCAACGCCGAACGCGGCGTGCGCGCGTTCTGCTTCAGCGAGCTCCCGACCCGCCTGAAGCTCCCCAGCATCCACACCGGTCACTGGGATCCCATGTTCTCGATCTGCAACGACACCGGTGTGACGCTGTGCATGCACATCGGGTCGTCGTCGACCGATCCGGTTGCGTCGCCCGACTCCCCCGGCGGTGTCGGTGGCACCCTCGCGTTCAACAACTCGATGGCGTCGCTGGCCGACTACCTGTTCTCCGGCAAGCTCATCGAGTACCCGAAGCTGAAGCTCGCGTACTCGGAAGGCCAGATCGGCTGGATCCCCTACGCCCTCGAACGGGCCGACACCGTATGGGAGCAGCACGACGCGTGGCAGCACTCGAAGGCGAAGATCCCCGAGCCGCCGTCCAGCTATTACTACGGGCGCATCTTCGGTTGCTTCACCGCCGACCGCGTGGGGCTTGCGAACCTCGACCAGGTCGGGATCGACAACATCTGCTTCGAGACCGACTACCCGCACACCGACACGACGTGGCCGGACTCCAAGGCCTACGTCGAGAAGATGATCGCGGACTCGGGTCTCAACGAGGAGCAGTCGTACAAGATCCTGCGGGGCAACGCGATCCGGATGCTGGAGCTCGACCGGGTCTGAACCGGCAGGGGGCGAACGACGCATGACCCCGAGCGGGTTGCTCGACGGGATTCGGGTGCTCGACGCGAGCATCTGGCGGCCCGGCCCGTACGCGACCCAGCTGCTCGGCGACCTCGGGGCCGAGGTGTGCAAGATCGAACCGCCCGGCGGTGACCCGATGCGCGCGTTCCCCGAGCTCTTCGCGTCGCTCAACGGCGACAAGCGCAGCGTCGTGCTCGATCTGAAGGACGAAGCCGATCGCGCTCGGGCCCGGGCGTTGGCCAACGAGGCCGACGTGCTGATGGAGGGTTTCCGGCCGGGCGTCGCCGACCGACTCGGCATCGGGTACGACGACGTTCGGGCCAGCAACCCGGCGATCGTCTACTGCTCGATCTCGGGCTACGGACAGGACGGACCGCTGCGCGACGTCCCCGGACACGACCTGAACTACCAGGCGTACGCCGGCGCGCTCGCCCCCGACGGCGGCGATCCCCGGGAGTCGGCGCTGCCGATCGGCGACCTCGCCGGCGGCACGTTCGCGGCGCTCGCGGTGTGCGCGGCGATCATCGGGCGGGCGCGGACCGGCGAGGGAGAACGCATCGACGTGTCGATGACCGACGTGCTCGCGACCTGGACCGGCGCAGCGTCGAACCGATTGACGGGTGCCGAGGACCGGCTGGCCGGCCTTCCCACCTACGGCACGTTTGCGACCGCCGACCGCCGCTTCCTCACCCTCGGCGTGATCACCGAACAGCACTTCTGGGAAGCCGTGTGCGACGGGCTCGGGCTCGGCGACCTGCGCGACGTGGGGCTGTTCGACCGGATCAATCGAACAGACGAGGTCCGCGGGCGGGTAGCCGCCGCGATCGCGGCCCGGCCGCTCGACGAGCTCCTGGTCGCGCTCGACGGCGCGCCCGCGGCACCTGCGCTCACGCGCGCCGAGATGCTCGAGCACCCGCAGCTCGTGCATCGCGGTCTCGTCGGCGGGACGAACGCAGACGGGTTCCCACGCATGGGGTACCCGGTGCTCTTCGCCACACACCGGGCGCACACACCTGGGCCGGCCCCCGAACCCGGTGAGCACCAGGACGCCGGGTTTCGTGCGCGCCGTCGCCCTCCCATGTGAGGTGTCCCCCACCCGCGCCATTGCGGATGAGGGACACCAGACCGAGGGCTCGGACGCGGGGAGGGCCTACGACGCGGAACCGTCGTCGGTCGACACGTCGGCGAGCGTCACCTTCACGGTGGTCGCCTGACCGTTGCGCTCGTAGGTGACCGAGATCTCATCGCCGGCCTGGTGCGACCGGATCGCCGACACGAGTGCGGTAGGTCCGTCGACGGCCTGACCGTCGATCTCGGTGATCACGTCACCGACCTCGAGGCCGGCGTCACTCGCCGGGCTCCCGCTCGCAACGCGCACGACACCTGCACCGTTGTCGGCCTGCTCCACCGCGACCCCGAGGAGCTGGCGGCCCTGGGGCGCCTGGGGGAGGTCCGGAAGGCTCGGGCGGTTCGGGGTCTGGGGTGCCGAGGGGATCTCACGAGGTTCGTCGGTCTGCTGGGAGCCCTCGCGGCGATCGCCGTGGCCTTCGTTGTCGCCCGTCTCACGGCCGAGCCAGAAACCGCCACCGCCGACCAGGCCCACGGCCACGACGAGACCGAGGAGGATGGCGAGCCAGCGGGGCACGAACACACCACGGCGGTCGGCCGAGGTGCTGCTCACCGAATCCGCGGGGGTGGCGACCGGCTCCGTCGGCGCGTCGGACGCCGGAGTCTCGGTGGCCGGGGTCCCAGATTCTGGGGTCCCAGTTTCCGGGGTCTCGGGCGTGGTCTCGTCACTCATGGTGTGGGTGCTCCTGGTAGGGGTCGTCTTCGACTGGTGGTCCCGGGAAGGGGGATCGCATCGACAACGACGGCACGTGCGCCGCGGTTCCCGGTCCCATGTCGACCTCTAGGGTGGTCGACATGGACGGTGACCCGACTCCCCGGGACAGTGATCGGGGGGACGGTGAGCGGCCCGACGACCGCGACGAGGCTACGGCGATCGATGCCGCCGAACCCGATCCCGGTGCAGCCGATCCCGCAGAACCCCCGTTCGAGCGTCCGATCGACAAGTTCCGACGAACCGCCACCGGGTCGGTGGTCGCCGCCGGCCTGCTCGGCCTCCGCGATGCGATGGAGGGTCGGCCCGAGAAGGAAGAGGTCACGATCGTCAGTGAGGCACCGACCCGGCCCGTCGGCAACCTCGACATCGTGATCGACCCCGACCACCCCGAGCGGACGATCGCGATCGTCCGCCGACCGCCACCCGACGAGAAGCCCCAGGCGCGGTCAGATCGGTAGCGACGGTCAGATCGGGAGGAGGGCGTTCGCGGCGCGCAGGACGCTCAGGCTCTCGTCCCATGCCGCCTGCTCGACGTCGCTCATCGTCGGGACGAGCGGCGCCGACGCTCCACCCGGTCCGAGCGTGCACGGGAGGCTGGCGCACACGTCGTCGGCCACGCGCACCGATACGGGCAACACGAAGTCGACCTCACGACACAGACAGCGCACGAGCCCACCGACGGCGAGCCCGATGCCGTGCGTTGCCGCACCCTTCAGGTCTCGCACCGTGTACGCCGCGGTGCGCACGTCGTGCTCTACCGAGGCACGGAACTCGGGGCCGACGTCGACGGAACGCTGGCCGGCGAACTCGGCCAGGCGCATTGCCCCGATGGTGGCGCTCTCGTAGAGGAACACCGACGAGTCGCCGTGCTCGCCGACCACCCACGCGTGCACGGTCCGCGGGTGGACATGACACGCTTCCGCCAGCCGCTCCGAGAATCGCAGCGTGTCGAGCGACGTGCCCGATCCGAGCACCGAGACCGGCCGGTCGGCCCAGCGCCGAGTGAGGTACTCGGTGAGCACGTCGACCGGGTTCGTGACGACGACGGCCACCTGCGGAAGCGCGCCCGCCTCGATCGCCCCCGCGACCTGGTCCATGACCGAGATGTTCGCCTCGAGGATGTCGAGACGGGTCATGCCGGTCTTGGTGTGCTCTCCGGCCGTGATGATGAGCACGTCCTCGGAATCGATCTGGTCGAGGCCGAGGCCGCGGATCTCGCAGCCGGGGAGCAGCGGTGCAGCGTGCTGGAAGTCCTGCGCCTCACCACGCGCCCGGTTCGCGTTGCGCCCGTAGATGGTCACGCGGGTAGCGAGTCCCTGGAGCAGGATCGACCACGCGCACGCGACGCCGACACCGCCCGTCCCGATGATGCCGACCTTCGACCCTGCCATGGCGTGGAACCTATCGAACCCGCATCCCTCGGTACCCTGGGAGCGTGATGATGAACCCGACCCATCGCATCCAGATCGAGTTCTGCGTCCCCTGAAATTACGTGCCACGCGCCGTCGGTCTGACGGACGAGATGCTCACCGGTTGGGCGCCGATCATCGAGAAGATCGACCTCGTGCCGTCGTCGAACGGACGGTTCGAGGTCACGCTCGACGGCGAGCTGCTCTTCTCGAAGGCCGAGACCGGCCGCCATGCGGAGCCCGGCGAAGTCGTCGGCCTGGTCCGCGCCCGGATCGGCCCCGAGATCGAGCGCGACTGACGCGCCCCTTCACCCTTTGGCGTCGCTCGACGCGGCTGGGTGACGGTTGTCCGACGCCAAAGCACCGGGGGTGCGCTCGGTGCTGGGGGTGAGCTCGGTGCTGGGGGTGAGCTCGGTGTTGGTGACTGGGCTGGGTTCGGCGAGACGGTCGGCGACGACGCGATAGACGTCGGGGTTGAAGCCGAGTCCCGTGTGGGTGCCGCGGAGCTCTACGTGCTCGACGCGCGGGCTCGTCGTGTCGAGGCACGCCTGCCAGGCGACGACGCGGTCTGCCGCGCTGTAGATCGCGGTGATCGGCACCTGGATCGGACGCTCGGCCTCGAGCGCGGCGATTTCGCGCTCGAGCGTGTCGAGGTCGACGCCCTGTTCGCGATAGATCCCCGCGACGGCCGTGTACTTCGGACCACCGACGACCGGAGTTCCGAACGTGATCACCCGCGCCACGAGCTCGGGATGCTCACGGGCCGCCTCGCGAGCGATCACGCCACCGAGGCTCCATCCGACGAGCGCGACGGGCTGCTCGTGTCGACGTGCGAGCGCGCGCACCTGGTCCAGCACCGGGGTGATCACGGCGTGCATGTCGCCGCGGTTGCGACCGAGGTTCCAGCCGTGCACGTCGTAGCCCAGGCCGCGGAGGTAGGCCCGCAGCGGCGCAGTCGACGCGTCGGTCGTGCCGTATCCCGGATACACCACCACCGGTCGTCCGCCACCCCGCGGACGACGGGCGAGCTCGGAGCTCCGGAACGCGAGCCGAGGGAGCTCGAGGATCGCCCGGCTCTCGTTCAGGACCCGAACGGGGATCGACCCGCGCTGCGGTCCCTGGAGCGGGAGTTCGATCAGCGGGCCGCTGCCTTCGGGCATCACACGACGGTACCGCTGCTCCCCGGGTACCGTTCGTACCGTGGACGAGACGACAACGACGACCCTGCAGGTGACCCGCGAGATCGCGGCTGCGCCCGATGCGCTCTGGGCGATGGTCGCCGACGTCACCCGCATGGGTGAATGGTCACCGGAGACCGACCGATGCCGGTGGCTCCGCGGCGCCAAGGGTCCTGCGGTGGGCGCCCGCTTCAAGGGCATGAACCGCAACGGGAAGCGCAGGTGGTCGACGATCAACACGGTGAAGGACTGCGCACCCGGTGAGGTCTTCGCGTTCGAGACGACCGCCGGCCCCCTCTCCATCTCACGTTGGGAGTACCGATTCGTGCCGTCATCGACCGGGACGACGGTGATCGAGACCTGGACGGATCAGCGCGGTCGGATCGCCCGACGCCTCGGGAAGCCCGTCAGTGGGGTGGAGGACCGGACGAGCCACAACCGCGCCGGCATGGAAGCGACCCTCGAGCGACTCGCCGCGGTCGCGACCACCTGACCCGCCGTTCCGGCGTCTGCTGACCCGCCGTTCCGGCGTCTGCAGATCCGCGTGAGCGAGGGCTGCTGACGCCGGAAGATCAGGGTTCGTCGAAGCCGGCGATCGTTCGGAAGTCGTTGGTGCTGTTCACGTGCGGGAACGGCTCCGCCGGCACCGCGACCCCCAGCGCGGCGCAGATCGGATCCCATCCGTCACCCGGGCACCACTCCACGAGCCGATCGGCCGGGATCGCTGCGCGCACCGCATCATTGTGAGCTTCGTACGCCGCCTTTGCCGCGCGCTCTTCGCTCCAGCCGGACGCGAACCGCTTCGTGAACATATCGATCACCATGCGTTGCATCGGACCGAACACCGGATCATCGGGGGGTTCGCGGCGACCCATCTCGAAGATCGTCTCGTTCGCGCTCTTCCACCATGCGTCCGCCGAGCTGCGCGTCGAGAGCAGGACGGGAGCATCCGGATAGGTATCCGCGATCTCGCGCCAGAAGGCGGCGGTCGGCCAGTCGACCGCTGCCGCGTAGCCGTCGAACAACGCGGCCCAATCGGGGCTCACCCCGTCGATCGCGCCGTGCCACACCGCGACGTCGTCGGGACGGCCGAAGACCTCGAGCATGTGGTAGCAGGGGTTACCAAGGAGCTGCTCGAGCGCGAGCTTCAGCGAGTTCGTCCCCGTACGGCCGAGTCCGGCTCCGACGATCTGCAGTGCCACCGGCGTCTCCCGGTTCAGTCGAGCACGGCCGCCGCGAACGCGCGCAGCTCACCCGCGACGTCGGGGCCCGCGGGGGTGTACAGGAGCTCGGTCGTCCCCGAGGCGAACGATGCGTCGGCCCGAGCCCGGATGTCGGCCGCTGAGCCGACCCAACCGAAGCCCGAGATGATGTCGGGCGCGCCGTCGATGAGCGGACGGTCGCGTTCGGTGACATGCGAGACGTGGCCCTCGTGGACGGCGAGGTGACGCTCACCATCAGGACGCTCGGCCTCGATCTTCGCCCGCCACTCGGCACCGAGTGGGAGACCATCTACAGCATCTCCCGCCACTTGGTAGGTGCCGTGGTATGCCATCACGCCCCATGGACCGAGCGCGTCGCGCACCCGGGTGCTGGTGAGGTCCTCGCCGTCGGCGAGCACGGTGCCGTTCACCATGTGCACGACCCAGTCGATCCCGTCAACCGCGCCGCCCATGTTGATGACGCCGTCGGCAACCTCGCGCGCGATCTCGAGGCCTTTGGGGCCCAGAGCCGACAGCAGCAGCGGCACCTCGACCGGCCGCGCGACGGCGAGCTCGGTGTGATGGATCATCTGGGTCTGCGCACCGTCGACTTCCACGACGTCGCCCCGCAACAGGCCGCGGAGCTGCTCGAAGTACCGCTGCGTCGTCGCCCACGAGAGCGCGTCCTTACCGAGCACCCACCGCGCGGTCGCGCCGGTGCCGAAGCCGCAGGCCAGGCGACCCGGCGCGAGGCGCTCGATGGTCGCGATCGCCGATGCGGTCGTCATGACGTGGCGCAGGTTCGGGACGAGCACCGCGGTCCCGAGGCCGATCGTCGTGTGCTCGGCGATCAGGGCGAGGTGCACCCAGATGTCCTCGTAGAGCGCAGCGGAGTCGAAGAGCCAGACGCGGGAGTAGCCGAGCGCTTCGGCGAGCTGAGCGATCTCCACCGAATCTGGCCTCGGAGGGAGCCCGACGGACAACGATCGCGGTTCGGTCATGGGTCAAAACCTAGACGTCTGGGACGACGGCCAGGTGAGGGACTGCTCGGCGACGGCCGACTCGATCGCCGCCGCGAGTACTTCCGGTGCACCTCCGCACGCCTCGAGTGCGGGACCGTCGAGGAGCACGAGCGACCGTCGATCGGTGTGCGCGACCACGCACGGGACCGCCCCGGCGGTCGTCGCCGCGAGCGCCGGCGACTGCTCGTCGCGGTGCAGCGTGTCGAACGGGACCGGCATCCCTTGCGTGCACTGCTTCCACGCCCGCTTCTCGCGAATTGATGAGTGGGTGATCTCGCAGAGCGCGCAGTGCGCCCGCCCGAGTCGGGCACCGATCCAGTACGCGACCTCTCCCCGCCACGTCCCGTCGGCGTCGTAGACGCCGACGAGTCGCTCGATGACCTCCGGGTCGGGCAGTTGTTCGGGCAAGAGCCTCAGGCGTCCGAAGCCCTCGCCGCGTGCTCGCGGGCACCCGCCTCCCGCTGATACTCGGAGATACCGCCGGGGTCGAACGGACCGACCGATCCGACGGCGATGGCATCGGGCGACTTCGGCGGGATGTGCAGGTGGTCGCGGACCTCGTCGATCGCCAGGGCCGCGAGCTCGTGGTAGTCGAACGAGAGGAGATCCTGATCGAGCGCCTCGCACACGAGCTTTCCGCGACGGATCGCGTCGGCGAGACGCACCTCGGTTCCGGGAGCACTCAGGTGCCGTTCACGCACGTTCACCTCGAAGAAGCCCTGCTGGGAGACGTGGCCGGTCTCGAAGAGGCCGACCACCGTGGCGAGCCAGGCGAAGCCCTTGGGGTCCGGGTCGGCACGACCGATGAGCCCGAACACCTCGAGCTCGCCCTCGATCGTCGTCCCGTAGTCGGCGAGCACATGCACGAAGTCGTGCTGCGCGAGCTGGGGCGACGCGGCGCTGCGCGTCCCCGGCCAGAAGAACGCTCGTGCGTCGTACATCTCGAAGATTGCCCGCCCGAGCGTGCCCGCGGGGAGCGCACCGAACGCCTTCCAGCGTGCCGTGAGGGCGGAATCGAGCGGCGCCTCCTCGAACGGGTCCGCGGCCGCCGCGGCGGCGTGGAGCGGTACCACCTTCTCCTGGTCGTCCCATCGCTCGGCGAACCCGCTGCGCCGCAGGTCGCACCACGCGAGCCCGAGCGTGCCGCGTGCATAACGACGGGCGATGCGGACGAAGTCGTCGTCGATGCCCAACGCGCCCGCATAGGCGGTGACGCGCTCGGCGACATCGTCGGGGAGCGGTGCGAGAACGAGCTCGGCGAGGACCATGTGGTGCACGATCCGCCGCCGATACTCCGCACCTCGCCCCGTGAGCACCGACGCGAACTCGTCGCAGCCGAGGGGTTCCAGCGCCAGGTAGTCGACGTCGACGTCGGTAACTGCCCGGGTGATCGCCCGCAGCAGCGAAGCCTGCACCGGGGTCAGCCCCGCCGCAGGTGCGACCGCGGTGGCCATCCCCCGTGCGACGAGCTCGACCTCGTTCGGGTCCGGCGGCGTCTCCATGGGCGAGATTCTGGCGCGCTCGTCCCGTGCGTGCACGTCGCGCCTCGGCCATGATGCTCCGAATGGCGGAGTCGGTCGGCCCAACCGGGCGAATCTTCAACCTGGCGGCGTACCTCAAGCAATGCGGGCGGGAGGGATCGACCCTCGATGACGTGACGCGCCACGTCGACGGCTACGACCACGAGATCGGGCGAGACAACAGCGGACAGCTCGTGACGGGCACCGCCGAATGGGAGTCGCTCCGCAAGCTGCTCCAACGCGACCTCATCGACCTCAGGGAGGTCTGGGGGATCGACGCGCACTTCGACGAGGGGAACCATCGCTACCGGCTGGAACCGCCGTTCTTCACCCCGAAGGAGCGGGCCGCGCTGATCGCGGCCGCCGCGACCGTCGACGTGGAGGGGATCGACGGTGGGCCGGGCCAGATCGGCGCTGGCGTCTCCGATGCCGTCGCTGATGTGGTGATCCGGGTCCATGTGCTCGTCACAGACCTTCGTCGCGCGATCGACGCGCGTACGCCCGTCGCGTTCAGCCATCAGGGTCGTCGGCGGACCTTCCACCCGTACGCGCTCGGGTCCTGGCGTGGCCGGTGGTACGTCGCGGGGTGGGATCCGGAGCTCGAGACCATGCGGCGCTACCGCCTGGACCGGATCGAGGCCGACCCTCCGCTCGAGCAGCTGGACGACGACTCGTTCACTGTCCTCGACTGGTTCGACGCCGACTTGGCCTTCGAGCTCGACCCGAACGCGTGGGGTCGCGACCAGCTCGTGCGGGCCCAGGTCGCGGTCGACCACGACTTCGTCGCCGCCGTGGTCGAAGAGTTCGGCGCGACCATCGTCGACGACGGTGACGTCGTCGCGTTCGACGTGCGGCACTATGAGTCGACACGCAACCGGCTGTTCGCCTTCCGCGACCACGTGAGGGTACTGGCACCACCGTCGCTGGTAGCGATGATGCGCGACCACCTTGCCGCGCTCATCGGCGCCGCGAGCGCCGACCCGGGTGGTGAGGGATGAATCTCAGCAAGCAGCGACAGTTCGAGGCCGTGCGCACGGTGCTCGGGATGATCGAGGAGCAACAGGCGCTCCCGCTCGCCGAGTGTGCTGACGCGGTCGGGTTGAGCACCGAGGCCCTCCACGACGCGTTGCGCGCTGTGCTCTACGTCGACTTCCGTGATGGCGACGGGCGTCTGGTCAGCGAGTCGTCGGCGTTCCTCCTCACCGACGAAGGCGTGCTCTGCCTCACCGAGAGCCACTGGCTCCGCGACCTCGCTGCGGTACCTCCGACACCCGAGTCGGCCCTTGGCCTCCTCATCTCCGGTGTGACGATGCAGGCGATCACGACCACCGCGACACCCGAGCTCGACAGCGCGGTTCGCAAGCTTCGGGGCATCGTCGCCGCCGAGCTGCATCTGGAGGTGGTCGTCCCCCCTCTGCTCGCGACCGTCCGTGACGCCATCCGCCAACGGCGGTCGCTCGCGGTCCGCTACCTGAGCGAGGGCCGCGACGAGTCCACCGATCGCGAGCTGCTCCCGTACCGCGTATGGTCGAAGTGGGGCCACTGGTACCTCACGGCTCGCGACGCGAGCGAGTCGATGTCCAAGCACTTTCGCGTCGATCGAATGCTCGAGGCGCGTGTCGGCACGCGGGCGTTCGACCCACCCGACGAGGTGGTCGTCCCCGAGTGGTTCGATCTCTCCGAGCACGATCGCACAGTGCGGGTCCGCATGCGCGCGAACGCGCTCGAGAGCCTGCCGGCACCACACGGCCTCGGTCCCCTGACCGACCTGGGCGACGGCCGCGTCGAGCTCGACGTCACCGTGCTCGGCGACCGCCGGGTCGAGCAGCTGCTGCTGTGTCTCGAGCCCGACGACGAGGTCGTCGCGCCGAAGGAGTACGCGGAGCTGCAGCGCGCGCACGCGGCGCGACTGCTCGCCCTCTACGACGAGCGCCGCCCCTAGCTTCGCAGCACGTTGGCGAAGACGAGCCATGCAAGGAGCGACTTCGCGCCGAGGCTCAGCACGATGTAGGTGACCTCGCCCGCGACGTAGTCGCGCCAGCGCCCAACCTGCCTGTACTGCAGCACCATGTTCAGGGCGAAGCTGAAGAACAACACCAGCTCGACCACGATGATCGCGTAGACGAAACTCGGAACCTCCGGCGCGCCGAGCGTGTAGATCCAGATCGCGATCCAGGGGACTGCCCCGGCGAGGCTCCCGAACCAGAACGCGCTCCAGTCGGTCTTCCCCGGCTCCTGCTGGCGTTCCATCAGCAGCCCGAAGAGGATCATGGCGCTGTTGATCCCGAAGATCGCCACGAGCGCCGCAATATCCCGGATCCCCGAGAGCATCGCGATCAGCACGATCATGATCGAGGCGCTGATCGAGTACTCGACCCAGCGGGCGTAGTTGGATCGCTGCTCGATCCGACGGACGTACCAGGCGTTGATGCGCGGCGCCGCTACGAGGAGGTGGTCAGCGGCGGCCAGGAACAAGAAGACCGCGATCATCACCCCAACGTCGATCGAGAACAGCTTCTCTGCCGGTGCTGCACCCAGTGCCTTCACCGGGTCGTCACGGAGGTACGACGCGAACACCGGGAGGGAGAGCCCATTGCTGAGCGCGAGCATCAGCACACCCTCGGCCGCGAGCACCAGGCCCACCACCGCGTTGAACACTCGGAGTCGTCGCATGCGGACCTCGCTCATCGCATGACCCTCAGATCCACGATCTTCGGCTCGGTGCGCTGCAGCAGCTTCGCCCCGGCGCGGTCACCGGCGACGTATCGCTCGAGGAACCCGATCGCGTACCGGTCGATGAGGGTGTGGGCCTCCTCGATGTCGAGATGCTTCGGGGTACAGGCCTCTTTGGCGAAGCCATCGACGTACTGCACGATCAGGTCCGGGAGATCGGGGAACGACGGCAGCAGGTCCTGGTAGAAGCAGACATCGTCGAAGGAGTGATGCCCGGCGCCCTTCAGGTCCACGCGGTACAGCGGGCGGCCCGGGATGGTCTTCCAGGCGAGCTCGGTCTGCTCCTTGATCGTCGTCGAGATGTCGAGTGTGCCGCTGATGACCATCGTCGGAACGTCGACGTCCTTGGCCTCCGTCGGAACGACCGGGGCCATCAGCACCACCGCGTCGATGCGCGGGTCGGCGGGGACGTCCTCGAAGCCGGCGACCGCCGTCAGGACCCCGTAGCCTCCGGCCGAGTGTCCCGCGACGCCGATGCGCTCGGCATCGATCCGACCGGCGAACGGGTTGGCGGGGTCATCCGACGCGGCCAGCATCCCGGTGATGGTCGCCTGCACATCGGCCGGGCGGAAGCGCGCGATCTCCTTGCGCGTCGCCCTCGACTTCGCCACGAAGTCGATCGCGGTGTTCCCGGTGTGCTCCGGAGCCGCGACGACGAAGCCGCGCGCGGCCAACGCCTCGGTGAAGAACCCGGCGACGTAGCGGAGCCCGCCGGAACCGTGGGAGTAGACGACCAGCGGAAAGGGACCGTCGCTCGACGCCGGCGGATCGGCCAACGCGACCGTCGACGGGTACGAGATCCCGGGGAACGCATAGACCGACGGCCCGATCCCCGCAGCGGCGGCCGCGTCGACCGGATACCAGACGTCGACCGTGAGGGTCCGGTCGGGTGCCGCGACGATCTCGATCGTCGATCGCCCGACGGCGTAGGGCGCCCGGCCCGGGCCGACATCACCCGGCGCCGCGACCGGCGGTGGCGGCGCAGACTGGGCCTGACCGGCCGTCGAAGGGACCACAGCGAGCAGGCCCGCGGTGAGGACGAGGACGAGGAGTCGGCGCATCCAGTGGACCCTACCGACGCCGCACTTCGCAGTCCGAACCCCGTCGACCGTACGGTGGGCGCCACAGGCTCGCCGCACACGGCGAACGACGCCGATGGAGGGAATACCCATGACGATGCCCAACCGCCGCCTCGGACGATCCGGTCTCCAGGTGAGCGTGCTGTCGTTCGGGTCGTGGGTGTCGTTCGGCACCCAGCTCGATCGCGACCGCGCGCTCGAGTGCATGCAGGCCGCGTACGACGGCGGGATGAACTTCTTCGACAACGCCGAGGCGTACG
>JANOWV010000670.1:0-1987 GCA_031418075.1 Actinomycetes bacterium | reverse complement strand
TCGCCATCGTGTTCGTTGCAACGACGAAGAGCCATCTTGCGCTTGGCCGAAGCAACTTCCACCTCTTCGGCGGATGGGGGCTGGCCGCAGTGTCTTTCCTCGCCGTTATCCTCGCCGCGCTGTTCCTGAGCCCGCGTCGCGCGTCGTGGGTCATCGCGGGAGTGGTGCTCATGGAACTCGTTCTCCTTGCTCCGCGCGGGGTGTACGGCGAGCAATCCGATCCCTTTCCACAAACCGCCTGGGCGTCGTTCCTGCAACGCGAAGCAGCTCGAGATCACGGCCGTGTCTACAGCGCTCAAGATCTGCTGTACCCGAATACGGCGGGCGTGTACGGCCTCGGCGATCATCGGATGGTGGATGCGCTGTACGTCGAGCGCTACTTCACGTACTTGCAGCGGTTCGTAGTTCCGACGATCGTCGATCGATTCACGTCGGATACCGCTGCGAACATCGAGGAGAACCCGATGTTCAACTTGCTCGGTGTTCGTTACTTGATCGCTCGGACGGGCTCCGCGGAGCCGTCGTCGCAGTACCGACTCGCTTTCGAAGCCCAGAGTGTGCGCGTGTATGAGAACACGGAGGCGTTCCCGCGCGCGTTCGTGGTTCACGAGGTCGTCGGGGTCGCGGACCAGCGCGACGCCAGCCGATTCCTCTCGAGCGATGAGGAGCGATTCCCCGACGGGACGGTGAACGTGACGGGGAAGGATCTGTCGCGGACGGCAGTGATCGAGGTGGGGGAGAACGCCGCCCTGGATCTGAGGAGATGCCCCGAGCGAGAGGCGAGCCGGGCACGAATCTCCGCGTTTTCGCCCACGAATGTGAGAATTCGAGTCCAGTCGAGGTGCCCCGGGTTGCTGGTACTGAGCGATGCGTACTACCCCGGGTGGACGGCGACCGTGAACGGAGCGGAGGAACGGATCTACCCCACCGATCTCGCGCTTCGCGGGGTGCGAGTGCCGGCCGGGGAATCGGTTGTCGAGTTCCGATACCGGCCGTCGTCGTTCAGGATTGGCTTGGTACTCATGATCATGGGCCTGGTGGGTGTCGCCGTGCTCATCCTCGGCGATGTCCGCTCGCGACGGCTGCGGAAGACCCGGACCTCGAACGGTGCCGGAGCCGAATCGACTCCGGCCAGGGGTCGTGACGAGGTCCGGGGCTAGCATTGACCGCATGCTGGAGCCCGAGGCGCTGGTGGAATCGCGCCCGGTCCCGATCGAGTTCGGGAGCTACTACTACTCCCACGACTGTGGTCCCACGGCATACGACCGGACCGACGAGTGGCTCGGGATGTTCGCTCGGCTGGCCGATCGGATCATCGACGAGCTCGCTCCGACCCGGGTCCTCGATGTCGGCTGCGCCTTCGGGCTGCTCGTCGAGGCGCTCCACGCCCGTGGTGTCGACGCCTGGGGCATCGACGTGTCGGAGTACGCGGTCTCCAAAGCGCACGAGTCCGTCGCCGATCGGTGCTTCGCCACGAGCGTGATCGATCCGCTCCCGGAGGCGATCAACGGCGGCTTCGATCTGGTGACCTGCATCGAGGTCGTCGAGCACATCCCGGCCGAGCACGGCCCTGCCGCGATCGCCCGTCTGTCCGAGCTCGGAAACCGGGTGCTGTTCTCGTCGGAGCCGTACGACTACGCGGAACCGACACACGTGAACGTGTTGCCGCAGGAAGACTGGTCGGTGCTGTTCGCTCGCTCCGGGATGTTCCGGAACCTGGACACCGACGTGAGCTACCTCACGCCCTGGGCCGCCCTGTACGAACGTCTCGACGACCGACCGGCGGAGATCCTCCGCCGCTACGACCGTGCTGTTGCGCGCCTGAGCGACGAGGCACGCCAGGTGCGGGTCACCGCACTGCGACTCCAGGCCGAGCTCGCCGAGCACCAGGACGGCGACGCCGGCAAGCTCCTTGCACTGCTCGACGATGCCCGTGCGCGCGTCGAGGTACTCGAGGCGCAGGTGGCCGAGGCGGAGCTGGTGCTGG
>JANOWV010000669.1:0-2817 GCA_031418075.1 Actinomycetes bacterium | reverse complement strand
GTGAGCGCGGCGCGTCGCCTCGGGCGCCCGCCCGCTTCGAGTGGCGCGCAGACCGAGGCTCGCATCGTCGAGGCAGCCCGCCGCTGTTTCGCCGACCTCGGATACAGCGCGACGACGAACCGCGCCATCGCCGAGGATGCGGGCATCACGACCGGCGCGATCTATCACTACTTCGAGTCCAAGCAGGCGCTCTTCGAGCGGGTGTTCACGGAGGTCGAAGAGCTCGTGAGCGAACGGCTTTCGGACGCGTGGCGCGCAGCTGGTGACGACTTCGCGCCTCGGATGCGCGCGGTGCTCGAGGCGTCGGTGGCGCTGAACCGTGAAGACGCCTCGCTCGCGCGCTTCCTCGCGATCGTTCCCACCGAGTGTCGACGTCAGCCGGAGCTGGCGGGTTTGCTACGCGCCCTGGGCGGCTACCAGGAGCGCGTGTTCGGAAAGGTGGTCGACGACGGCATCGATCGGGGCGACTTGCCGAACGACGTGGGTCGGGACACGTTGCTCAACGTGATCGGTGTCGTGCTCGCCGGGCTGGTCGAGGTTTCCGCGAACTTCTCGAACCCCGACCAGCACGCGGTGAACACTGAGGTCGTGAGTCGGCTGTTCGAAGGGACGCTGATCCAGAACCCTTCCCGCGTCTCCTGATGGATCAGCCGATGGTCCGTTCGGTGGGCCAGTAGGGCGCACGCAGCAACCGCTTGTTGACCTTGCCCATCGCGCTCCGCCCGAGTGTGGTGACCATCTCGACGGTGCGCGGGCACTTGTGGTGGGCGATGCGCGCTCTGCAGAACTCGACGAGCTCGTCGATTCCGGGGGGTGCGGAGACATCCTCGGGGACGACGAGCGCGTGGAGTGCTTCGCCCATGTCGGGATCGGGGATCCCGATGACGGCGACGTCGGCCACGTCGGGATGTTCGACGAGCACTGCTTCGACCTCTGCCGGATAGAGGTTCACGCCGCCCGAGACGACCATGTCGGACGTCCGGTCGGTGATGAAGACATAGCCGTCCTCGTCGACGTAGCCCACCTCGCCGAGCGTGAAGACACCCGGGCCGACGTGCGCATCGGCTGATTTCTCGGGGTCGTTGTGGTACACGACGCCGCGCCCGGTCGTGTCGAGAAAGCAGAGGTTCCCTTCGACGTTCGGGCCGCATTCGTCGCCGGCGTCATCGAGGACGCGCACCTCGAACGGGGGGATGGTCCGTCCGACCGAGCCAGGATGCGCGAGCCACTCCTTCGAGGTGATCATGCAGGTCGTGCCGACCTCGGTCGCGCCGTAGGCCTCGAAGAGCACCGGACCCCACCACTCGATCATGCGACGTTTCACATCGACCGGGCAGGCCGAGCCGGTGTGCACGACGAGGCGCATGCTGGTGACGTCGTAGTGCGCGCGGACGGCTTCGGGGAGTACGAGCATCCGGGCGAAGTGCGTCGGAACCATGACCGAGCTCTCGGCGCCGTACCGGTCGATGGCCTCCAGCGTCGCTTCCGGATCGAATCGCCCGAGGACGACGACGGGGATTCCGGCCACGAGCAGGCGAGCACCCGACAGCGGACCGGTGTGGTACATCGGGCCGACCACGAGGTGCGTCCCGAACTCGGCGAACGCGTTCCTGCCGAGGTTCTCGAGGTGCTCCCGCATCGTCGAGCCGCCGGCGAACATCGTGGGCGGGAGCTCGGTCCCCTTGGGGCGTCCCGTCGTGCCCGACGTGTAGAGCAGATGCGGCCGGGGTGAGAGGTCGTCGGGGGGTGCGGCATCGTCGGCGACCGCGAGCATCGCCTCCCAGGACTCGATCCCCGGGGTGGCGTCCGTACGCCACGCCACGACTCGGTCGACACCGGCGCGCTGGGCCGCGTCGATAGCGACCGCCGCGGTCTCCGGACCGGTCAGCACCAGGGCCGAGCCGGAGTCCTCGAGCACGTAGGCCAGCTCGTCGGCGGTGAGGTGGAAGCTGGCCGGCACCGTCGAGACGCCGCCCAGGAGGGCACCGAGGTGGGCGAGGGCGGTCTCGGCGCTGTTCTCCGCGAACACCGTCACCCGCCGGTCGGGACCGAGCGCCCCCGCGTCCGCCAGCTCCCGCAGGGCGTTGGCGGCGCGGTGCAGCACGTCGTCGACCTCGGCCCAGGTGCGGGCCCCGCGGTCGTCGACGAGCGCGATCCCGCCGTCTCGTCGTCGTGTCGGTTGGGGATCAGCTGCGTCCACGTCGCCTCGGTCACCTATTGATCGGTCAATTACTCTGCTCCGGAGTGGCCACCCCCGACAACTCCGCCCCGGCGACGCCCGACCTCTCGACGCCCGATCTCGACGCCTGGCGCGCCGAGGCCCGGGCCTGGATCTCCGATCGGCTGGCCCCGCGGTCGGCGGTCGATCCCGACGCGCCGGTCGTGTGGGGCGAGGGCGAGTTCTCGACGGCAGTGTTCCACAACGTCACCGACGACGAGCAACGGGCGCTGTTGGCCCGCGCCGCGCAGTACCAGCAGGAGAAGTGCGACGCCGGGTACGGCGCGATCTCCTGGCCCGTGCAGTACGGCGGCTCGGGATTGCCCCGCGCGTTCGAGCGCGCCTTCCGGTCCGAGGAGGCGAGGTTCGAGGCACCGGACGGCACCGAGCTGTTCGGCGTCACGGTGGGCCTGATCGCGCCGACGATCCTCACGCACGGGACCGACGAGCAGAAGGACGAGTTCCTGCGCGACCTCATCCGCACGGAGTACTTCGCGTGCCAGCTCTTCTCGGAGCCGGGAGCAGGTTCGGATCTGGCCGCAGTCGGGACGCGTGCGGAGCGTGACGGCGACGAATGGGTGATCAACGGACAGAAGGTG
>JANOWV010000668.1:0-1791 GCA_031418075.1 Actinomycetes bacterium | reverse complement strand
CGATCGACATCGACGTCCCCGTGGCGGTGGCCTACAACCAGTGGACGCAGTTCGAGTCCTTTCCGCAATTCATGGACGGAGTCGAGCGGGTCGAGCAGAAGACCGACACCCGGCTTCACTGGGTCGCGGAGATCGCAGGTTCCAAGCGAGAATGGGACGCCGAGATCACTGAGCAGCATCCCGATCACCGAGTGGCCTGGAAGGCACTCGAGCAGGACGGCCCGGATGGTGTCGTCACGTTCCACAAGCTCGATGACGCCCGCACCCGGGTGATGGTGCAGATGGACTACGAGCCCGAGGGACTGAAGGAGTCCGCCGGCAGCATGATCGGCTCGGACGACCGGAAGGTCAGGGCGGATCTCGAGTCGTTCAAGACGATGATCGAGTCGTCCGGCCACGAGACCGGCGGCTGGCGCGGGAACATCGAGAACTGAGACCTGAAAGCGGGTGGGCCAGATCAACGGCCCACCCGCAGGTCTCTCGACCGAGAACGCGTCACTCGCGCGAAGGGTGCGCCACGGACGGATTCTGCGCCCGTTCACTCCGCTCCGAGCGCCGTGTTGACGTTTCAGACGGTTCGCGCGTGGGAAGACCCCTTTGATGGGAGACATCGAATCCCGGGACGACCCGACATCCGCAGCAAAGGCGCTTGGCATCTATCTCCAGGATCATCACGCCGCTGCGCTTGCAGGCACTGCGGTCGCGAGGCGGGTTTCGAGAAACGCTTCTCGGGAGCTCGAAGGCGTTTCCGAGCTCGCGCAGGTCGCAGTGGAGATCGCGGAGGATCTGGAGTCGCTCGAGCGCATCATGGCGACGGCAGGCATTTCGCGTAGCCCACTCAAGGACATACTCGTCGTCGTCGCGGAGCACCTGGGACGGTTGAAGCTCAACGGGCGTTTCTTCCGGCGCGCGCGGCTCAGCGACGTAGTCGAGTTGGAGACGCTGTACGTCGGCATCACGGGAAAGCTCGCGCTCTGGCAGAGCCTCTCTCTGGCAGGATCGTCGCCAGAGGTCGACCTCGATGCCCTCATCGCTCGGGCGATAGCGCAACGCCACGCCGTGTCGCGGTGCCATCAGAGCGCCTCCTCGCGCACATTCGGCGTTCGAGCATGAGGTTTGATGTTGTGATTCTCGGGGGTGGCCCGGCCGGGGAAGCGGTGGTCAGAAGGCTTCGCCGGTCGGGCCTGAGCGTGGCGCTCGTCGAGCGTGAGCTCGTGGGCGGTGAGTGCGCGTACTGGGCGTGTGTGCCGAGCAAGACGCTGTTGCGGGCTCCGGAGGTGCGAGCCGAGGCGAGGCGCGTGCGGGGCCTGACCGAGCCGAGCTTGAAGTGGGCAGAGATCGTCGCGTACCGCGACGAGATGATCTCCGCACTCGACGACACCACGAAAGCAGCGAAAATGGAGGCGGCCGGTGCCACGCTGATCCGGGGAATCGGACGCATCTCAGGCCCGGGTCGGGTCACTGTGGCGGACAGCGTCATCGAGGCGGAGCACATCGTCGTTGCGACAGGCACCGAACCGGTAATCCCGCCGATCGACGGCCTCGACCGGATCGCTATCTGGACAACACGAGAGGTCTACACGATGACGACCCCGCCGGAGGACGCGATCGTACTCGGGGGAGGGCCGGTCGGGGTAGAGACGGCGCAGATGCTCAGTGGCCACGGGACGCGCGTCACGGTCATCCAGGAGGAGAACCGGCTGCTGCCGCGCGAGGATGCCGCTGTGGGCGACGAGCTCGCCCGCCAACTTGCTGACGACGGAATCGAGCTTCATCTCGGGTCAACGGGAG
>JANOWV010000667.1:0-1639 GCA_031418075.1 Actinomycetes bacterium | reverse complement strand
GGCCAGCACGTCGACGAGGTCCTCACGGATGTGCTTGGCCTCGACGCGGGCGCGATCGCGACGCTCCGTGGAACGGGCGCCCTGGGCTAGCCCCTGCCGTCTTCTCAGCACGATGAGCGTTGCCCGGCAACGCCGAACGTGCCGAGAAACCCTCAAGGACCGGCGCACGACTGCCGATCTGCCTCCTGAGTACAGCTGGGAGGCACTCGGTGGAACACGAGCACCAACGCGGGCGCGGACGACACCGGCTCGCCTCGCGCGTCGCCGTGCTCGCCATCATCGCCGGCCTGCTCACCGTTGTGGCGGTGAGCGTGCGCCCTGATCCGGCCCGAGCCGCCGCCCTGCAGGACGCGAACACCAGCGCCGCCCGCGAGATCGTGGCGCAGCTCGCCACGGTGGACGCGACTGCGAGCGCCACCCAGGCCGCGATCCCCCAAGCCGACGCCGATCTGCTCGCGGCGGTCGGAGCCGTCGAAGCGGCGAAGACCAGCCCGAGCGGCGATTCCCACCTTGCCAGCCCCGTCACCGCGAGCGCGGGTTCCGTCGCCGACAGCGCGGCCGGCGCGATCCTCGGCGACCTCGGGCCGGAGCGAGCCAAGTCGGCCGTCACCCTGACCGCCGAGGCGCTGGTCGCCGCGCAGGCTCGTGCCGAAGGACTGCACACCGCGCTCGCGACTGCATCCGCCCAGCGCGTCCAGCTCATTCAGGCCCTCGACGCCGGCGGCCACGCGCGCACGCGCTGGTCCGTGGCGTTGCTCGATCGACTCGGGGCCCCGGTCACCACGGAGAACATCCGCGCCCTGGCCGCGTGGATCGGCGCCGAGTCCAACAACTCCCGGTTCCGCAACCCGCTGGCGACGACCATGGGCGCCTCCGGCGCCACCGCCGTGAACGAGGTCGGCGTGAAGAGCTACCCCACCGACGACATCGGGCTCGACGCCACCGTCCGTACCCTCACCAACGGTCTGTACGAGCCGATCCTGAGCGGCCTACGGGCGGGCGACTCCGCCCTCCGAGTGGTGCAGGCGGTGGCCGCATCGCCGTGGGGCACTGGCGAGAACGCCGTGATCCGCCTCCGCCAGGACGGCTGACGAACCCCCACCCCCACCGAACTGCCGGCAACCGACGCGAACGGTCCTTGCATCGACCCCGACGCGCGGAGAGACTCACCCCTCGACATCCCCTTTCTGTCGACATCCACCTCCGTCGACATCTCACTCTGTCGACATCCACCTTCGTCGACATCGCCTCCCGAGGAGTCTCCATGCCCGTCCGTCGTCTCGTCGCCGTCCTTCTGGGCGCGACCCTGTTCGGCTCCCTGTTCGTCGGTACCGCGTCCTCCTCGGTCGAAGCCAAGAAGAAGAAGGTGGTCCCCTTCCAGATCCTCGTCACCAATGACGACGGTGTCGGCGCGCCGGGCATCGACGCGCTGGTCGAGGGACTGCGCAGCGTGAAGGGCGTGAAGGTGACAGTGATC
Organism: Actinomycetes bacterium; assembly: GCA_031418075.1. Lineage (GTDB taxonomy): Bacteria > Actinomycetota > Acidimicrobiia > IMCC26256 > PALSA-555 > DASUAO01. Next base: position 162 of record JANOWV010000667.1, on the reverse strand, counting down.
GCTCCCGATGTGAACAAGTCGGGATCGGGTTCCAACACCACGCCGGGGGCCCTCGTCACCGCCGCCGCCACCACCGCGAGCGGCTATGCCGCCACCGCGGTGCAGGGCTTCCCAGCCGACACGATCATCTACGCGCTCGACCAGGGCGGAGCGAAGCAGAAG
>JANOWV010000666.1:0-2343 GCA_031418075.1 Actinomycetes bacterium | reverse complement strand
CGGTTCGTACTGACGTTGATCTATCGCCAGATCATCGAAAAGGACGTGCTGAAGCTGATCCTGCATCCGCAAGTGCATGCTGCTTATTTCGGGGCCAATCCGCCACGACTGGATGGATCATTTCCAGGATCGCTGGATGCTATCCCCGTGGAGTTCGTCAGTGGCGTCACCACCGAGCGGATCGTCGACCTGTACGCCGAAGCCGAGGTCGCGTGTGTCCCCTCGCTCTACGAAGGCTTCTCCCTCCCGGCCGTCGAAGCGATGGCCTGCGGTGTGCCGGTCGTCGGCACGACGGGCGGCGCGGTCCCCGAGGTCATCGGCCGCGACGGCGAGACCGGACTGCTCGTCCCGCCCGGCGACCCCGACGCGCTCGCGGTGGCCCTGGTGCGGGCGCTCGGCGACCCGTCGCTCCGGGCCCGGATCGGCGCGGCCGGGCGGACGCGGGCCCTCGACAACTTCACCTGGCGCCGCACGGCCGAGGGCACCGCCGAGCACTACCGCGCGCTCCTCGACGAGCGCGCCGCCAGCTCCGGGGCGGTCGCCTGATGCTCACCGTCGACTTCGATCGCCTCGGCGTCACCGACGGCACCCGCCTCCTCGACATGGGCTGCGGTGGCGGCCGACACGCGTTCGAGGCCTGGCGGCGCGGCGCGACGGTCGTGGCCTTCGACTACTCCGAGGCCGAGCTCAAAGAGGTCCGCGGGATCCTCGGCGGGATGCTCTCGGCCGGCGAGCTCCCCCACGGTGAGCGCGGTGGTGCCGTCAACGGCGACGCGCTGCGGCTGCCCTTCCCCGACGCCACCTTCGACGCCGTCATCGGCTCCGAGGTGCTGGAGCACCTCTGGGACGACGTGGGCGCCATCCGTGAGCTCGTGCGCGTGCTCAAGCCCGGTGCCCGGATGGCCGTGACCGTGCCCACCCGCTGGCCCGAGCGGGTCTCCTGGGCCCTCGACCACCGTTACCACGATTTCCCTGGCGGCCACGTCCGCATCTACCGCCAGCACGAGCTGGAGACCAAGCTCGAGGCCGCCGGCACCTGGCTGCGCGGCTCGCACCACGCGCACGCGCTGCACTCGCCCTACTGGTGGCTCCAGTGCGCCACCGACGTGCACCCGCCGGGTGGCGCCGCCGACCGCCACTGGACGGTCCGCAAGTACCACGACTTCCTCGCCTGGCAGATCACCGAGCAGCCCCGATGGGTGAACACGCTCGAGCGCGTGCTCAACCCCGTGCTCGGCAAGAGCCTCGTCGTCTACGTGCAGAAGGTCGCCCGATGAAGAAGCCTCGCTGATGCCCACGCACCGCACCCCGGCCGTCGACGGGATCCTCACCGCCGAGGAGATCTCGGCCACCGTCGACGCCATCGCCGCGATCCAGCTGCCCGATGGCAACATCCCGTGGACCCCCGGGGAGCACACGGACCCGTGGAACCTCGTCGAAGCTGCCATGGCGCTCGACGTCGGTGGTCGTCACCACGACGCCGCGCGTGCCTATGAGTGGCTGCGCTCGATGCAGCACGACGCCGGGTGCTGGCACGCCTACTACGTGGGCAACGAGGTCAAGGACCCGACCCTCGACACCAACGTCACCTGCTACGTCGCCAACGGTGTGTGGCACCACTACCTCACGACCGGCGACACGGCGTTCCTCGAGGAGTTCTGGCCGGTCGTCGAACGAGCGATCGATTACGCGCTCGACCTCCAGGCCGAGACCGGCGAGATCGCCTGGCGGGGCGACGAGCCCGCGCCCGGCGCGCTGCTCACCGGCTGCTCGTCCATCCACGCGAGCATCCGCGGCGCGATCGCCATCGCCGAGCGACTGGGCCACGAGCGACCCGACTGGGAGCTCTCCCTCGGTCGTCTCGCGATCGCGATCGCGCACCGGCCCGAGTGCTTCCTCGAGAAGGATCGCTGGGCGATGGACTGGTACTACCCGATCCTCGGCGGGACGCTGCGGGGCCAATCGGCGCACGCACGGGTCGCCTCGAAGTGGGACACGTTCGTCGTGCAGGGACGCGGCGTCCGCTGCGTCTCCGACCGCCCGTGGGTGACCGCGGCCGAGACCTGCGAGCTGGTCCTGGCGCTCGACGCGATCGGCGCCGACGACCTCGCCCGCGACCTCTTCACCTGGGTGCAGTTCCTCCGCCACGAAGATGGCGGCTACTGGACCGGGATGAACTTCGACGACGAGCGCTTCGGCGAGGCCGGCCAGCTCTACCCGGTCGAGCAGCCGACGTGGAACTCCGCGGCGGTCGTGCTCGCCGCGAACGCGCTCGGCGGCACCGGGCCGACCGCAGGGCTGTTCCGCGGCGACCGCCTCCCCGTCGGGCTCACCCCGGCCGAG
>JANOWV010000665.1:0-3892 GCA_031418075.1 Actinomycetes bacterium | reverse complement strand
TAGGTGATCCCCTGGAGGACTCCGGCCCAGGGCGCGAAGTTCGGGAAGAGGTAGTACTCGATCGCGTCGAGCATCTCGCTGTCGGTGTGATCAGAGAGGTCGACGCCGAACGATCCTCCCAAGGCCGAGCGCATGTTCTCGGCCATGAACACCCGCGCGGTGGTTCCCTCGGGGACCGTCACACTCACCGGTTTCCCACCGCTGCCGATCCGCAGCATCGACTCCGCGACCTCTTGCTCGGATGTCTGTTCCGCGACGAAGGGGCTGGCCACCGAGAACGGGGTGATCATCCGGTTCACGTGGCGGACGTTCGGCCAGGTGTCGTACTGGGTGTTGGCGTCGCCGGTCGATCCGAGGATCTGGGGATGGGTGGCGATGACGTGGTACGACTCGATGAACGCCTCGAGTGCGACCTTCCAGTTGCACGCGAAGGTCTTGCGCACGTGCACCGCCGCGACGCGGTCCTCGAGGGCCCAGTCGGCGAACTGCTCGGGCAGGTTCTCGAGGTAGGACTCGAACAGCTCGGCGTCGACGTCCATGTTCACGAAGACGAACCCGCCCCACGTCGCGACGCGGGCCTCGGGCAACGAATGGTCGGCAGGATAGATGTGGCCGAAGTCCCAGTCCGAAGGGATACGGATGAGGCGACCCTCGAGATCCCAGGTCCAGCCGTGGAACGGGCACGCGAACTGTCGGCTGTTCCCCGACTCGGCGCAGAGCGTGGTGCCGCGGTGCAGGCACGAGTTGTGGAACGCGCGGATCTCGTCGGGGGCGGTGCGTACGACGATCAGCGAGTCGTCGACGATGTCGTAGACGACGTGATCGCCGACCTCACGGAGATCCTCCTCGCGACAGGCCATCTGCCACACCCGGCGCCAGAGCCGCTCGACTTCGAGGCGATGCCAGTCGTAGGACGTGTAGCGCGATCGATCGACCGGCGCGGTGCCGAGTGGGGCACGGGAGCGGTCCCGAAGAGCGCTGGGCACCGGGCGCGTCTCGGTGTCGAGCAGCTCCTGGACCGTCGGGCCCGGCTGGAGGGGCGGCGCCGATGGCTGATGATCGTCGGTTGTCTGGGCCATCGCTCACACCTTGGGGGACACGCCTCGTGCCGGTCGGAGGCGACGGGCATCAAACTAATCAGCCGGTTAGTTTGGTGCCAACACCGAGTCGGTGCTTGAATCACGCCGAGGCCGGGTCCTCGGCCACGGGGGGAATGACCATGCGACGTCACCGTTGGACGCGGACGCTCGGAGCGCTGCTCACCGTCGTCACGACGGTCGGGGCGACCACCGCCCTGGCCGCAGCGGCGCCGGCGGCGAAGCCGACCGGGAAGCCGATCACGATCGGCATCGTCAACAGCGAGGGCGCGCCGGGGCTCGACTTCCCCGAGTTCACCCAGGGGTACGAGGGCGCGGCGCTCTACGTCAACAAGGAGCTCGACGGCTTCGGCGGACGGCCGGTCAAGCTCGAGGTCTGCACCGTCATGGGGACGCCGGAGTCGTCGCAGCAGTGCTCGCAACAGCTCGTCGAAGCGAAGGTCGATCTCGTGCTGGTCGGGCTTGACGTGTTCACGGACTTCGCCACCTTCGAGGCCGCGAGCATCCCGGTCATCGGGACGATCCCCATCCTTCCCGGCGACTACACCCAAAAGACCGTGTTCACGACCGGCGGCAACCTTTCGATCATGCCGGCGCTCGTCAGCGTCGCCAAGAACCAGCTGAAGGCGAAGAAGGTCGGCGTGGTCAGCACCGACAACGCCGCCGGAAACGTCGGGCTCGCGCTCATCGAAGGGTCGCTGAAGAAGGCCGGCATCGAGTACACGGTGGTGAAGGGCGGTGACAACGAGACCGACGCGGGCTACCAGGGGCTGGTGCGCCAGGCCACCCAGGACAGCCCCGACGCGCTCATCTCGCTGTACACCGGGGCAGGCTGCGTCGGGACGATGCGGGCCCGATCCGCGCTCGGTCTCACACTGCCCGCGCTCGCGATCGCGACGTGCGCGACCAAGGACGTGCTCGACGCGGCGGGCGCCGACGCCTCCGGTTGGCTCATCGGAGGTTCGTTCGACGAGAAGAGCAAGACCGTCAAGATCACCAGGAAGTACATCGCAAAGGCTGCCGGCGTCTCGCCCAAGAAGGCCAACACGGGCGGCTTCGCGGCCATCGGCTTCCAGGCGCTCGCGTCGCTCGCAGAGACGGCCCAGGACGTCGCCAAGAGTGGCGACGTGACCGGTCAAGCGATCTATGACGCCTTCTCCACATCCCGGGGCAAGAAGTTCTGGGGCGGCGGACAGCCCTACGCGTGCGGTGCGGTACCCGACTACCCCGCAGTCTGCGCGTTCGGGATCCCCTTCACAGAGGTGAAGGCGGGGGGCAAGCTCAAGCTTCTCGACGGTGGCGCGATCATCGACGGACTCGACTACCTCCCCTGACGCACTCACCTCGAACTTGACGCAAGTGGACACAGGGTGACCGACTACGCGTTCTACCTGCTCCTGGGCACAGGGGCCGGGGCCGTCATCGCGATCCTCGGGCTCGGACTCGTGCTCACCTATCGCGGTTCGGGCGTGGTCAACTTCGCGCACGGTGCGATCGCGACCTGGACTGCGTACGTCTTCGTGGACCTGCGGCTGCACGGCACCTACGCATTGCCGTTCCCGGGTCTTCCGCCGCGGCTCCACACCGGCGGCCCGATGGCGTTCGTCCCCGCGCTGGTCGTCGCGCTCGCGACCGCGGCGGCGCTCGGACTCCTGACGTACGTGTTGGTCTTCCGACCGCTCCGGACCGCCCCCGCGTTGGCCAAGGTCGTCGCCTCCGTGGGGGTGCTCATCGCGATCATCGCGACCGTCCAGGAACGCTTTCCGGCAACGACGGTCTCCGTCACCAAGATCCTGCCGTCTGAGCCTGTCGTGTTCGCCCAGAACCTCACCGTCCCGCGCGACGGGCTGTGGCTCGGCGCGATCGCGATCGCGCTCGCCGTCGTGCTCTGGGCCGTCTATCGGTTCACCCGCTTCGGACTCGCCACCCGAGCTGCGGCGGAGGACGAGCAAGCTGCGATCACGCTCGGCTTCTCCCCCGACGCGCTCGCCGCGGTCAACTGGACCGTCGCCGCGCTCCTGGCCGGGCTCATCGGCATCCTGGCGTCCCCGCTGACGCAGCTGACTCCCCTGATCTTCACCACGCTCTTCCTCGTCCCGGCGCTCGGCGCCGCGCTGATCGGCCGCTTCACGTCGTTCGGGGTTACGTGCGGTGCCGGGCTCGCGATCGGCATGATCCAGTCGGGCTTCCTCCAGGTGCAGCTCGACGTGAGCTGGTGGCCCCAGATCGGGGCGCGCGAGGGTCTGCCGTTCGTCGCGATCGTGATCGCACTCGTCCTCCTGGGGAAGCGCCTCCCCACCAGGGGGTCGCTCGAGTTCGCGCGGTTACCACGATCGCCGTTGCCCGACCTCGGCGTGGTGAACGTTCTCGTCCCGTTCGTTGTCGTCGTCGCGCTGTTCTTCGTGCTGTCCGGCGGGTGGCGAATCGCGTTGCTCACGAGCCTCATCGCGGCTGTCCTCGCCTTGTCCCTCGTCGTGCTCACGGGGTTCGTCGGGCAGATCTCGCTCGCGCAGATGGCCTTTGCCGGGGTCGCCGGCTTCGCCCTCGCCCGATTCGCGGGACAGATGGAGATCCCGTTCCCGATCGCGCCGATCCTTGCCGCCCTCGTCGCAACGCTGTTCGGAGTGGCCGTCGGCCTTCCCGCGCTCCGGGTGCGCGGCATCAACCTCGCGATCGTCACCCTGGCCGGCGGAGTTGCGATCCAGGAGTTCGTGTTCAAGAACCCCGATTACACCGGGAGCATCGCCGGTGGCGGTGTGCACATTCCCAATCCGAAGCTGTTCGGGATCGATCTG
>JANOWV010000664.1:0-1560 GCA_031418075.1 Actinomycetes bacterium | reverse complement strand
GTCGTCGCCTTCGTTGTCGTCGTGATCATCGGCGTGCTCGTACGCCATCCGCTGAGCCGGGTGCCCGAGAACACCCTCAAGTTCGCCGTTGGCGTTATGCTGACCTCGTTCGGAACGTTCTGGGCGGGCGAGGGCGCCGGGATCGACTGGCCCGGTGCCGAGGCCTCACTGGCAGCACTGATCGCACTCACGATCGCGTGGTCGCTGCTCTTCACGCGGCTGCTCGGGCCGAAGCCACAGGCGGTGCCCGCATGAGGAGTTTCGTGCGCGGGGTCGTCGACTTCGTCGTCGGGGACGACATCTGGATCGCGGTCGCGGTCGTGCTCCTGCTCGGAATCGCAGCCTCGCTCGAGCGGCTCGATGTCGACGCATGGTGGGTGCTGCCGATCGGAGTCCCGGTGACCCTCTGGATCTCGCTCGCGCGAGCCCGGAGGCTGTCGCGATGAACGGCAACGACGAGCCCGAATGGCTCCTCCCGATCGACCTCATGGTCGATTCGTCCGCGCCCGTGCAGCTTGCCCTCGGGCTCGGACGCAGGCACGCGCTCTACCTCCGAGAAGCTCAGCGCCTCGTGCTCGATGGGCTCACCCCGGACGAGCACGGGCTGGCGGCCGGGATCCGGTCCGAGACGGGTCGGTACCTGAGCTCCCATCCGTGGCTTGCCCACCCGTCGCTCGAGCCCGCCGCCTCCGAGGTCGAGATGGCGTCGCTCGCCGCGCTGAAGGCAATCGTCGCCTCGGCTCCGCCACTCGCGGCTCCTGCTCCACGCACATCGTCCGTCCGGCAGATCAGGCGCCTCACGCTCCAGCCGGCGGCCACGATCGTCGGGAACATGACCGTGCGTAAGAAGCAGAGCACTCAGGGCATAGAGCTGTCGTGGGATGCGGCGCCAAACGTCGCCGAGTGGACAATCCGGGTCAGCGTCCGACCCGACCCCCGCGAGGACTATGTCGATGGCGAGGCCTTGACGCTCACGGCAGCCTCCGCCTCGTTCGAGGTCTCACTCGACGAGCAACCGCGCCGGATCCAGCTGTATGGCCTCGCCCGCGACGGCCGCATCGTGCGGCGGGCGATCATCTCGGCGCTGACGCGCGGAAACAGCAACGCGCAATGGAAGCGGCAGTCGACCGCAAGCTAGTGCAGGAGCCTGAGCACCCGTAGGCGTCAGCGAACGGCGGTCAGCTCGCGCTCCCAGACGGTGAAAGCCGGGTGGGCGACCATGCCGGCTTTCATGTTGATGAAAGCGCCGATCTGCGCGGCGTCAATGTCCGAGGCCGCACTTCCTAGAACGCCTTCGTGCTGCATCTCTCGGTGACCTCCGGTCAATAGCCTGTACCGGGGATATCGCGCTCGACCGGATTCCGTTTCACGATCAATCTATGAGGATGCACGAAGCGGGTGTGTGGCGCTAGGTTTTCGCGATCCCGATATCCCACGTGAGCGGCCGAGACTGGCAGTGTGCCGGGTGCACATGTCGGATGGGCAACTCAATCGGGCGGAGGCCCCGATCACCACCGAGCGACTTGACCTGGTGCTGCTCGACCACGCCTGGTTGCGGTC
>JANOWV010000663.1:0-6335 GCA_031418075.1 Actinomycetes bacterium | reverse complement strand
GAGCACCGCAGATGGGATTGCTGGACGGCAAGGTCGCGGTCATCACGGGCGCGGGATCCGGTATGGCGAAAGCATCGGTGCAGCTCTTCGTGCGCGAGGGCGCGCAGGTGGTCGCGGCTGATATCAGCGGCGCAGAGCAGGACACCGCGGCCGAGGTCGGCGATGGTGTTGTGGCCGTCCACTGCGATGTGACGAAGGAAGCCGACGTCGAAGCGATGATCGCCGCCGCGGTCACGGAGTTCGGCCGCGTCGACGCCGTGCTCAACGTGGCCGGCATCGCCGAGGGCGTGATGCTCACCGACGTCACGATGGAGCATTACGACCGCACCATGGACATCGACCTGCGGGGCGTCCTCCTCGGGATGAAGCACGGCGTCCGGGCCATGCTCGCGGCCAAGACCGGTGGCTCGATCGTGAACTGGTCCTCGATCGGTGGCCTCAACGCCTCGATCGCGACCAGCGTGTATGGCGCGGCCAAGGCCGGCGTCATCTCGCTGACCAAAACAGCGGCACTCGAGTACGGACGCAAGGGCATCCGGGTCAACGCGATCTGTCCCGGTTTCATCCAGACCGAGATCATGGGCGCGGCACTCGAGCAGATGCCGGGTGCGGCCGAGAACACGCCGCTCGCTCGTCTCGGCCAGCCGAGCGAGGTCGCCGAGGTCGCCGCGTTCCTCGTCTCCGACCGCGCGTCGTTCGTCACAGGAGCGATCATCCCGGTCGATGGCGGCCGTTGCGTCCAGATCGTATGAACCGACTCGCTCCCGGAAGGCACCGATGACCTCCATCTCGTACGACCCCTACACCGCGATCAGCGATCCGGACCCGTACCCGCTCTTCAAGCGCCTCCGCGATGAAGCCCCGCTCTATTACAACGAGCAGTACGACTTCTTCGCGGTCACCCGGTATGAGGACTGCGAACGCGGGCTCGTCGACGCCAAGCGCTTCATCTCGGGTCGGGGCGGGATCCTCGAGATCATCAAGGCCAACATCGAGATGCCGCCGGGGACGCTGATCTTCGAAGATCCTCCGGCACACACGGCGCATCGGAGCCTGCTGTCGCGGGTGTTCACGCCACGGCGCGTCGCCGCGCTCGAGCCGAAGATCCGCGCGTTCTGCGCGGAGAGTCTCGACCCTCTCGTCGGGTCGAGCGAGTTCGACCTCATCGCCGACTTCGGTGCGCAGATGCCGATGCGAGTGATCGGCATGCTCTTCGGGATCCCCGACGAGGACCTCGAGAAGGTCCGCGACGGCGCGGACGCGCACCTTCGCACCGAGGCGGGAAAGCCGATGGAGGTCGCCGAGGACACCACGTTCGGTAGCGAGATGTTCACCGACTACATCGACTGGCGCATCGAGCACCCGTCCGACGACCTGATGACCGAGCTCCTGCACACGGAGTTCGAGGACGAGACCGGTACGACACGGACACTCACACGCGATGAGGCCCTCCTCTATACCACCGTCGTGGCGGGTGCCGGCAACGAGACGACGACTCGGCTGATCGGGTGGGCCGGCAAGGTGCTCGCCGAGCACCCCGATCAGCGGCGCGAGGTGGTCGAGGACCGGTCACTGATCCCGAACACGATCGAAGAGCTCCTTCGCTACGAAGCACCGGGACCGCAGATCGGTCGCTACGTGCCGGAGGACGTCGAGATCCACGGGCAGACCGTCCCCGCCGGCGCCGCGATGCTGTTCGTGGTCGGGGCAGCCAACCGCGACGAACGTAAGTACGAGGACCCCGAATGCTTCGACATCCACCGCACCGTGGGACAACACCTCGCGTTCGGGTACGGCATCCACTTCTGCCTCGGCGCGGCGCTGGCCCGGCTCCAGGGGCGCATCGCGCTCGACGAGCTGCTCACCCGATTTCCCGAATGGGACGCCGACCTCGACCGTGCTCGGATCTCACCCACGTCGACAGTCCGAGGATTCGAGACGCTTCCGATCACCGTGCCGTGACGACCAAGCCGGCGCGTTCCCGGCGCCGTTACGACAACACTCTGCGCCGAGCGGGGGCGGCGCAGACGCGTACCCGCATCGTCGCCGCAGGAGCGGAGCTGCTCCAGGGCTCCTCTATCCGGGACTGGGACGCGCTCACCATCCGTGCGGTCGCGGAGCGCGCGGATGTGAACGAGCGAACGGTGTACCGCCACTTCGCCAACGAGCGGACCCTGCGGAATGCAGTCATGCAACATCTCGAGGCCGCGGCGGGAGTCGACCTCTCGCAGATCTGCCTCGCCGACGTCGCCGATGTTGCCGCGCGGGTGCTGCGCTTCGTGTCGGCGTATCCGATCGAGTCGCCTCCCGTGCTCGATCCGACACTCGCCGCGACGAGTCAGCGCCAGCACGACGCGCTGCTCGGCGCTGTTGGTGACGAGGCTCCGAGCTGGTCAGCGTCGGATCGCCTGCTCGCGGCCGCGATGCTCGACGCGCTCTGGAAGGTGCAGACCTACGAGCGACTCGTTGGTGAATGGGCCCTCGACTCCGAGCGCGCGATCGACGGCGTCACCTGGGTCATCGGGCTGGTCGAGGATGCGATCCGTGAAGGACGCCGTCCCACCCCGTTCCCAACGAGCTCGTCGTGAGCCCGCGTACGTACCGAGTCGTCCAGTGGGCGACCGGCAACATCGGGACGAAGTCGCTCCGAGCGGTGATCGAGCATCCGCAGCTCGAGCTCGTCGGCCTGTACGTGCACTCCGCCGACAAGGTCGGCAAGGACGCGGGATCGTTCTGCGGAGTCGAGGACACCGGTGTCGTCGCGACGAGCTCGATCGGCGACATCCTCTCGCTCGGCGCTGATTGCATCCTCTATATGCGCCAGGGCTGTGACTTCGACGAGGTGTGCCAGATCCTCGAATCCGGCGCGAACATCGTGACGACCCGCGGGGAGTTCCACCGGCCCGCAAGCCTGGATGCCGACGTCCGCCAACGGATCGAGGACGCGTGCGACGCTGGGAGCTCGTCGCTCCACTCGACTGGGAGCAGCCCGGGGTTCATCACCGAAGCGGTCCCGATGGTGCTCCTCTCGATGGCGCGCCGGCTCGACCTCCTGCAGATCGATGAATTCGCCGACATGTCGTCGCGCAACTCACCCGAGCTCCTGTACGACATCATGGGTTTCGGCCGCGATCCGGCCACGTTCGACCTACGGCGCTTCGACCACCTGGGTTCGGCATTCGGCCCGTCGCTCACCCAGCTCGCCGACACGATCGGCCTCCCGCTCGACACGATCGAGGCAGGGGGCGAGATCGCGGTGGCCACCCGCGACATCGACATCGCCGCCGGGACCATCGTCGCCGGAACGGTCGCCGCACAACGCCCATTCGTGGTCGGCGTCCGGAATGATGCGCCGCTCCTCCGCTTCCACGCGAACTGGTACGTGACGCACGAGATCGAACCGGCATGGGAGCTCCGCGAGACCGGGTGGCGGGTGCAAGTGCTGGGTGACACGCCGCTCGACGTGGCGATCCGGTTCCCCGTCGAGCCCGAGCGCTATGCAGACGTGTCGCCCGGCTTCACGGCGCATCCCGCGGTCAACGCCGTCCCGGCGGTGTGCGACGCGCCGCCGGGTATCCGCACGGGCGCCGAGCTGCCAACGGTCGTACCGGCGTTCGAGTGACGCCCGGCGCCGACCCACTTGTACCGTTCGGTCCAATAGGATTCGCTCGTGGACTTCTCCCTCACCGAGTCCGAACGCGACCTGGTTGCGCTGTGTCGCGAGTTCGCACAGAAGGAGATCGCGCCGCGGGCTCCCAAGGCGTGGGACGACGCGGTGTGCCCGACCGACCTCCTACGCGAGATGGGTGCGCTGGGCCTGCTCGGAATGCTCATCCCCGAGGAGTGGGGCGGCATCGGGATGTCGACGGTTGGGTTCGTCGCCGCGATGGAGCAGATCGGCCTGGCCGACCAGTCGGTCGCGGCGGCGTGGCAGGCGCACGTGACGATCGGTTCGCTCCCCCTCTACTTGTTCGGTGACGACGCCCAGCGCGAGCGTTGGCTGCGACCACTCGCCGAAGGACGTGCCCTGGGAGCGTTCGGTCTCACCGAGCCCGACGCAGGGTCCGACGCTCGTGGCATCACCACGCGTGCGGTTCGCCGCGATGACGGCTGGCTGATCAACGGCGCGAAGTCGTTCATCTCGAATGCCGGCACCGATATGTCGTTCGGGGTGACGCTGCTGGCCCGAACCGAGTCGGGTGATGGCGAGAAGCCGGCGTTCGCGTCCTTCGTGGTCGAGAAGGACACCCCGGGGTTCACCATGGGCCCGAAGATGCGGGGGATCGGTTGGCGCGGACTCGACACCCGTGAGCTGTTCTTCGACGACGTGTGGGTCCCCGACGATCACCTCATCGGAGATCCGGGGATGGGTATCAGCCAATTCCTGAGCACCCTCGAGGTCGGGCGCATCTCGATCGCTGCACTGTCATTGAGCTTGACCCAAGCGGTGCTCGACCTGGCGACGGACTACGCCCAGCAGCGCGTGCAGTTCGGGCAACCGATCTCCAAGTTCCAGGCGATCCAGTTCAAGCTCGCCGACATCGCGACCGAGCTCGAGGCGGCCCGCTGGCTGACCTATCGCGCCGCGTACCTGCGCGACATCGGGCAACCGTTCCTCAAGGAAGCGTCGATGGCGAAGCTGAAGGCGAGTCGTGTCGCGGTCTCGGCGGCATCGGAGGCGGTGCAGATCCACGGCGGCCTCGGGTACATGCTCGAGTCGCCAGTTGCACGCTTCTACTGCGATGCCAAGGTGCTGGAGATCGGTGAAGGCACGAACGAGGTCCAGCACCTCGTGATCGCCCGCACCCTCGGCTGCTGAGAGAGGCCCGGCGGCGGAGCCGCCAAGAGCGGGAACGTCGCGTCAGACGTGCGCGAGGCGGCGGATCGCTTCGGCGATCGTCGTACGGTCGGGAAGCCAAGCCAGTTCGAGATCGGGCGCGTAGGGCGGGGGAGTCGGAGCAGCACCGATCCGCTGGATCGGCGCGTCGAGATCCCAGAACGCGTCTCTGGCAACGGTCGCCGCGATCTCGGCGCCGATGCCGAAGGGCAACACGGCTTCGTGCGCGATCACGAGGCGACTCGTCCGCTGCACCGAGTCGAGGATCGGGGCCATGTCGAGCGGAGCGACGGTTCGAAGATCGATCACCTCGACCGAGATGCCTTCGCCGGCCAGCTCGTCTGCGGCCGCCGTCGCTTCGTGGACCATCCGGGAGACCGACACGACGGTGATGTCGGTGCCGGGTCGCACGATGACCGATGCGCCGATCGGGAGCAGGTGGTCGGCCGGGGGCCGCGGCCCCTTCATCCCGTAGAGCAGCCGGTTCTCGATGAACACGACCGGGTTCGGGTCTTGGATCGCGGCACGGAGCAATCCGTACGTGTCGGCTGGGGTCGATGGCATGACGACGGTCAACCCCGGGATATGGGCGAGGAGCGCCTCGAGACTCTGCGAGTGCTGGCTGCCCGAGGAGCGTCCCGCACCGAACTGGGTCCGGACGGTCAACCCCATCTGCGCGGCACCGCCGGTCATGAACGGCAGCTTGGCCGCCTGGTTGAGCAGCTGGTCGAGACAGACGCCGAGGAAGTCGAGGTACATCACCTCGACGACCGGCCGCATGCCGGCCATGGCAGCACCGACCCCGAGGCCGACGATCGCGCTCTCGGAGATCGGTGTGTCGCGTACCCGATCACCGAAGCGGTCGTGCAAGCCGCGGGTCAGTCCGAAGACGTTGCCGCCGGCCGCGACGTCGATCCCCGCGACGAACACGCGGTCGTCACCGGCGAGCTCTGCTTCGAGCGCGTCATGGATCGCATCCATCGTGCGGAACGCGGCTGCATCGGCCGGCGGCGCCGGCGGCTCCGGGCACGGCTGTCTCGGCCGGGTGACGAAGTCGTGCAGCGTGCTCGCCGCCGGTGCGGCGAGACCACGCGCGGTCTCGACCGCGGCATCGAGCTCGCCGCCGACCGAGCGCTCCAGCGTGGAGATCACATCATCGTTGATCCCCGACGACCGCAAGCGATCCGCATGGATGAGCAGCGGGTCGCGTGCCTCCCACTCGCGCACCTCTTCAGGCGATCGATAGCGTTGGGGATCGCCTTCGTAGTGGCCGTGCCAGCGGTAGGTGGCGGCTTCGATGATGGTCGGGCCTCGACCCGCGCGAGTCGCGTCGACGATCGATCCCATGGCTTCGGCCGTCGCGACGACGTCATTGCCGTCCACCGCGAGGTACTCGACGCCGTACCCGGCGGCGCGCCGCAGGAGCGGGGCCGCATGGTGGGTGGGGGGGGGCGGGGACTGGTGGGGTGCGGGGTTGTAGGAGATGAGGATAAACGGC
>JANOWV010000662.1:0-1731 GCA_031418075.1 Actinomycetes bacterium | reverse complement strand
AGCACCGCGGCGCCACCAACGTCGACGCCGCGAGCCTCATCATGCCGCTGGTGAAATTCGTCAGCCCCACGGACCCGCGCTTCCTCGGGACCCTCCGAGCGATCGGCGAGGATCTGGTCGAGGACTCACTCGTGTTCCGGTACCGCACGAGTGAGGCGGCATCCGACGGCCTGCTCGGTGAGGAGGGCACGTTCTCGATGTGCTCGTTCTGGTTCGCAGAGGCGGTCGCCCGTTCGGGTGACGTCGAGCGAGGGCGGTTCCTGTTCGAGAAGATGCTGGGGTACGCCAACCACCTGGGCCTCTACGCCGAGGAGCTCGGACCCCGCGGCGAACACCTCGGGAACTTCCCGCAAGCCTTCACCCACCTGGCTTTGATCAGCGCCGCGTTCGCGATCGACCGCAAGCTGTCGGACGCGGGCTGGATCGGCTGAGCGCGGCTCCCTGACGTCGACTCAGGCGGCCTGCTCGAGCATCGACCGCTCGCGCTCGACCTTCATCGCCGAGCGCAGGATGATCCACACGACGAGTGCGACGACGAGGCCGACCACGCCCGCGAGCTGCTCCTCGGCGAACACGAAGACCTGGGTCACGTAGATGTTGACGAGGAGCCCGCGGTCGAACCACCGGTAGGCCGCCGAACGACCCCTGTGATGTAGGAACGCGACTCCGATCGCGTAGCAGGACCACGAGATCCCGGACGTGACCAGGGTGAGACGCTCGGGGAACGTCGCGATGCCCGGGCCATCGAGCGCGAGGGCGACCACGTTCGCCACCCCGACCGCGCCGAGGATCACGAATGCTGCGTCGACCCCGATCGGGAACCCGGGTCGCTCGGTCCAGGCGACGTACCGCGTGCGGACCGATGCGCCGAACGCCGCGAAGCGTCCTGGCGCCGCGGGCGGGAGCGACGGCGCATCCTGCAGCATCGTGCGGAGCCGGTCGGCGATCGGGCCGTTCGCGCCGGTGCGATCGAGGAGTGCGATCGCGGCGACGCGCGCCGGCTCGTCGAGCTTGCCGGCGGCGGCGGCTTTCATCGCCTCGAATGCGTTCGCGATTGCCTCCTCGGGGGAGTAGTTCCGGCGCTGGATCGAGCGGAATGCCAGGTACATGGCGACGAACGTCAGGTAGATCAATGCGATCGTCGGCTCGAAGAAGTAGTTGACGTCACGGGTGATGAACTTGCCGAGCTCGTCGATGAACCAGCCGAACCCGGCACCACCCAGGACTGCCACGACCCGTCGGGTGGACGGGTCGAGGTAGGAGATCGCCAGGATCACCGCGATCGCCATCATCAACGCACCCCAGATGGCGTGGGAGATGTGGAGTGTCCCGTTCCCGAGCTGCGGATAGCCCGTGATGATCAGGAAGGTCCGGTTCCCCAGGACCGAGCAGATCGCCACGACCAGGAACGTGTCCTGTCGGCGGGCGAGATCGGTCGCGCGGATTGCGAATCGGGGCCGCCGGAACCCACGGCGCCCGGACGGTGAGGACACTGTCGGCGCGGGGGAGGAGGTCATCGACGATGAGTCTGCCCGCGGCCGTGTCGATCGGCGCGTACCCCCGATCTTCCGCACGACCTAGCATGCCGTCGTCGATGGACGGACTGTCGACGGGGGGGACAGACATGGCGATCAAGCACCGGATCCGATTCGTGCACCGAACGGCGGCGCTCGTCGTCGTCGGCGCGCTGGTCGGCGCGACGCTGTCGCTCGCGGCGACCGCCGGCGCTTC
>JANOWV010000661.1:0-3966 GCA_031418075.1 Actinomycetes bacterium | reverse complement strand
ATCCCGGCCAGGAAGCCGAGCTCCTGCGCACTGCCGCTCGATCATCGTTGCGCGGCTTGCAGGACCAGGCCCGTCGCATTGAGGCTTCTGCCGACCCGGAGCGTACCGAGGCCCGCTACCGCGCCGCCGTCGAGGCGCGGGACTGCACCACATGGATCGACTCCGACGGCACCGGCCGGCTCGCCTGGCGCGGCGCACCCGACTCCCTCGCCAAGATCAAGGCGCACCTCTCACCGTACGTCACGCACGAGCTCCGCGCCGCGAGCAAGGCCGGCATCGAAGCGCCGTACTCGCACTGTGCGGCTGACGCCTTCGTCGCGCTCATGGATGCTGCCGGGGGTATCGGTGTGCATCGCCGACCGGTCGGCGGAATCACGATCAAGGCCCGGGTCGACTACGTCGCCCTCGTCGAAGGACGCACGCGGCCCGGCGACGTATGCGAGATCGACGGCGTCGGCCCGGTCCCGGTCTCGGTCATGCGTCGCCTGCTCGACGAGAAGCCCATGGTCGACGCCATCCTCACCCGCGGCCGCGACGTGTTGCGCGTCGCCAAGCTCGGCCGCTCCGGCGACACGTACATCAAGGCTGCGATCGAATGGCGCGACACCCACTGCGCGATCGCCGGGTGCGAGCGAACCGAGCACCTCCAGAATCACCACCGGATCCCCGTCTCCCGGGGTGGCGTCACCAGCGTCGAGATGTCGCTCCCCCTCTGCGGCTTCCACCACGACCGTCACCATCACCACGACTACACGATCACCGGCAGCCACTTCGCCGGGTTCGAGATCCATGCGCCGGGAACCGAGCCCGACAGCGGGCCGGATCCGCCCGACACCGGATGAGACCGAATGCTCGAGATGCAACCGAGGACGGCGGAGTTGCGGAACGCGCGAGGACGACCCCGGGCGACTCCGATCGGACGGGTCTGCTGCTCGTCAGGCCGCCGAACCCCGGTTCGAGGCCCGTTGCTCAGACCTGGTGCACCAACCACTCGATGCCCTGGAACGCCCGATACCCGAGGTACACCGTGATTGCCCCCACGAGCAGCTTGAAGTGCCACGGCAACGGGTCGAGTGGCTCGTCGTCGTCACCGCGGGTTGCACGCGTGACGTCGGCGGCAACACCTGCAGCCGGAGGCGTCGATCTTGGTTTGGATGAGGCCGGTTTCGATGAGGCCGGTTTCGTTGAGGCCGGTTGCGTCGACACCGGCGGGCGGGCACGGCCGGGGTCGACGGGCTGCGAGCACCGGGGGCAGGTTCCATCCGTCGCGACCGTTGCGGGTGCGAGGAACCGGTCACACGTCGGGCACCACGGCACGCGGCCATTCAAGCACCGGGCCTGGCTCGGGCCGGAGCCGGGGGCACTGGACCCGGCAGCCCCCGAGCGTGCGTCCCGAGCGGTGCGTCCCGAGCCGCGTCTCCCGAGGCACACATCCGGGGCCGAGAGCTCCGAAGCGAATGGAACTTCAGCTGCGCTTGCGCACCCGCACCTTGATCGGGGTCGGGCCGAGGTCGAACGCCTCCCGGATCCGCCGCTCGAGATACCGGAGGTAGGTCGCGGGCAGCTCGTGCGAGACGAACAGGGTGAAGGTCGGCGGGTCGACCGCACCCTGCGTCGCGTAGAGCACCCGGGGGCGGGACTTGCGCACCGGCGGCGCGGGGTGCGCGGTCTGGGCGTCCTGGATCAAGCGGTTGAGCGCCGCCGTCGGGATCCGGCGGTGATACGCGGCCTCGGCCTCGCGCAGTGCGGGGAGCAGCTTCTGGGTGCTGCGCCCGGTGGATGCCGACACCTTCAACACCGGCGCGTAGCCCAGGAAGCTGAGGCGGTCGTTCACGTCCTCGAGCACCTGCTTCCGCTCGTCGGCGTCGGTGATGAGGTCCCACTTGTTCAGCACCACCACGATCGCCGTGCCCGCGGCGTCGACACGCTCGGCCAGACGTTGGTCCTGGTGCGTGACACCCTGCGACGCGTCGATCATCAGAAGTGCGGCGTCGGCGCGGTCCACGGCGTCGAGCGCGCGCAGCAGCCCGTAGTACTCGGTCGCCTCGTCGATTCGGCTCCGGCGGCGCATCCCGGCCGTGTCGATGAAGCGCAGTGGACCGTCCTCGGTCTCGATCACGGTGTCGATCGCGTCGCGGGTCGTGCCCGGGTGGTCGTGGACGATCGAACGATCGTCATCCACGAGCCGGTTGAAGATCGTCGACTTCCCGACGTTGGGTCGTCCCACGATCGCCACCGAGAAGATGTGCGGCTCGGCCGGTGCGTCGTCGTCCGCCGAGGCTTCCTGTTCCGGACCCAGTCCCTCGATCACGGCGTCGAGCAGCTCGCCGGTCCCGCGACCGTGGGTCGCGGAGATCGGGAACGGATCGCCGAGCCCGAGCCGGGCGAAGCCCCATGCATCGGACTCGCGGCGCTCGTCGTCGACCTTGTTCACCGCGACCAGCACCGGCGTGTCCGTCGACCGCAGCAACCGCGCGACCGCGTGGTCTTCGTCCACGATGCCGACGGTCACGTCCACCACCAGGATGATCAACGCCGCTTCGGCCATCGCCCGCTCCGCTTGTGCGCTCACCTGACGGGTCAAGGCGATCGGATCGTCCGACACCGCACTCGAGGGCAGCCAGCCGCCCGTGTCGAGCACGACGAACGAACGCCCGCACCAGGTCGCCGGGAGCTGCTTGCGGTCCCGGGTGACTCCGGGCTTCTCCTCGACGATCGCGGAGCGCCGACCGACGAAGCGGTTCACGAGCGTCGACTTGCCCACGTTCGGACGTCCCACGATCGCGACGACAGGATCCGGCCGTCCGGACGTCGGAGCCGACAACGAGGTCATGACCGAATCGCCGCGACGAGCGAGCCGCCGTCGGTGCCGACGATCTCCACCGGGCGGGGCAAGTCGGCCGGCACGCCGTCATCCAGGAAGCGGCCTTCCGACAGGACGACATCCGGGAGCAAGTACCGCCACCCGTCGGGCTGCTCGGCGAGCACCCGGCCGACGTCCGCGCTGGTCAGCAGCCCCGTCACTGAGATGTTCCCACCGAAGAAGTCGTTCGCTACGGGCACGACCCGCACCGCGACACCTGCGGCATCGGCGAGCCGACCGGCGATCGGTTCGAGGACGCGTGCGCCATACGCACCCGTGAGGATCGCGATGGGCTGGTCACCGTGTGCGTCGTCTCCACTGCTCGCGGCCCCGTTCGCGTCCGCGACCCTGATCGACCGGTACCCGGCCGCGGGCGCACCGTCCACCGACGCGAAGAACCCTGCACGCGGACCGACACCCGCAACAGCCGCGCCGGCGAGTGCCGCTTCGACCTCGTCGATGAAGGTCGTCGCCATCCCGATGCCGTTCTCGTGCTGCGCCAACCCGTCGTACTCGTCGCGTGACGGGAACGGACGGTCGGCGAGCAGGTAGTACTCATCGGCCGCGAACACCATCCGATGGCCGAGTGCCTCGACGAACCGCGCCTGCCAGGCCTCGACGATGTCGAGCACCCGGTCGATCTCGGCGCGGGTGTGGGAGCGCAGCTCTGGCTCGGTGCTGTGCGCGCTCACCCCGAGCGGCACCACGCCGACGGTCGCGAGGCGAGGGAACCGGTCGAGGATCCCGAGCAGCGTGTCGTCGAGGGCGTCACCGTCGTTGATCCCGGGGCAGACGACCACCTGGCCGTGCACCTCGATGTCAGCGTCGAGCAACGCCCCGAGCCAGCGCAGGCTGGTGGCCCCCCGACGGTTGCGCAGCAGCCGGGCTCGCAGGTCGGGGTCCGTCGCGTGGATGCTCACGTAGAGCGGACCCAGGCGCTCGGTGACCACCCGCTCCAGATCGGCTTCCGTGAAGCGGGTGAGGGTGGTGAAGTTCCCGTAGAGGAACGAGAGCCGGTAGTCGTCGTCCTTCACCGAGAGACTCGGGCGCATCCCCGCAGGCAGCTGGTAGATGAAGCAGAACGGACAGTGGTTGTCGCAGGT